>DOKO01000050.1 GCA_003510825.1 Stenotrophomonas sp. | reverse complement strand
CTTTGATCCTGTACAGGCCGTTATTAATAATTCTCTGCCCAATTACAATGATGAAGTCCTGCACCTGACCACCGGCTGTTCCGTGGTGGTGACCGGCACGGTTGTTGCCTCTCCGGGCCAGGGCCAGAGCTTTGAGATCCAGGCAAGCCACGTTGAAGTGACCGGCTGGGTCGAAGATCCAGACACCTACCCGATGGCGGCCAAGCGCCACAGCATCGAGTACCTGCGTGAAGTGGCGCACCTGCGTCCGCGCACCAACCTGATCGGCGCGGTGGCTCGCGTACGCCACACCCTGGCGCAGGCGCTGCATCGCTTCTTTGATGAGCAGGGCTTCTTCTGGGTCTCGACCCCGCTGATTACCGCCTCCGATACCGAAGGTGCTGGCGAGATGTTCCGCGTCTCTACGCTGGATCTGGAAAACCTGCCGCGCAATGACCAAGGCAAAATCGATTTCGACAAAGACTTCTTTGGTAAAGAGTCCTTCCTGACCGTTTCCGGTCAGCTGAACGGCGAAACCTACGCCTGCGCCCTGTCAAAAATTTACACCTTTGGCCCGACCTTCCGTGCAGAAAACTCCAACACCAGCCGTCACCTGGCTGAGTTCTGGATGCTGGAGCCGGAGATCGCCTTCGCCGATCTGGAAGATAACGCCGCGCTGGCGGAAGCGATGCTGAAGTATGCCTTTAAAGCGGTGCTGACCGAACGTGCAGACGACATGAAGTTCTTTGCCGAGCGCGTAGATAAAGATGCGGTGACGCGTCTGGAGCGCTTCATTGAGGCCGACTTCGCGCAGGTAGACTACACCGACGCCGTCACCATTCTGGAAAACTGCGGTAAGCAGTTCGAGAACCCGGTTTACTGGGGCGTGGACCTCTCTTCCGAGCACGAGCGTTACCTGGCTGAAGAGCACTTTAAAGCGCCGGTAGTCGTCAAAAACTACCCGAAAGAGATCAAGGCATTCTACATGCGCCTGAACGACGACGGTAAAACCGTAGCCGCAATGGACGTGCTGGCCCCGGGCATCGGCGAGATCATCGGCGGCAGCCAGCGCGAAGAGCGCCTGGACGTGCTTGACGCGCGCATGGCCCAGTTCGGCCTGGATCGCGAACACTACAGCTGGTACCGCGATTTCCGCCGCTACGGTTCGGTGCCGCACGCCGGCTTCGGCCTGGGCTTCGAGCGTCTGGTGGTCTACGTCTGCGGCCTGTCCAACATCCGCGATGCGATCCCCTACCCGCGTGCCCCGGGCAGCGCGGACTTCTAAGCTCATCCATACGACCACGGAGGTACTGCCCCCATGACCCTGTTCTTCGCCCTCTGTTTCGTCGGCGTCGCAGTGGCCGGGTTCAGTGCCTTCGTGATCTTCTGGCCATTGACCCTGGTGCACGTGCGCGACCGGCATCCGGCGCTCGCCGCGCGCTTCGGCAATGGCGCCTTCCTCAAGCCCGACGCTCTGGCCTGGCTGCTGCGCCGCGATTACCGCCAGCAGCCGGACCGCTCGCTGTCCGGGCTGGCGACGCCGGCCTGGGTATCGCTGCTGACCCTGCTGGCCGGACTGGGCATGGCCGCCCTGCTCTGGCTGGTCTCGCTCTGGTAACACACACATGAACGACAACAACGACGCACGTGACAGCTGGTGGCTGGCCAGCCTCGGCAACACCCTGATCTGGGCCCGCCTGCGCGTGCGCCCGGCCGGCACTGCCGAAGTGCTCGACAGTGACGGCAACACGCTGAGCTATGACAGCGAAGACACCGCGCGTTCGCAGCTGTTCGACGCCGAGTTCGTCGAGTACGACGGCCTGGACGAGGAAGATGCGCTGGTGCGTGGCTTCAGCCTGCACGAAGTGCAGCCGCCGCAGGCCGGCAGCGATGAAGGCCTGCGCGGGCGCATGATCCAGTCGCTGGGCGCGCGCGCCTGAGGCGCAAACCATGTTCACCCCACGCGACTTCGCCGAGACCGACCTGCTCTGGCTCGATCGCCTGCTGGCGCGTGATCCGTTCGTCACCGTGCTGACCACCGGCGCCGACGGACTGCCCGAACTGACCCGGGTGCCGGTGCTGTACCGGCGCGACGGCAACCAGGTGGAACTGCGCGGCCACTGGGCCCGCGCCAACCCGCAGTCGCGCCACGATGGCGCGGCCAAGGTGCTGGTCGACGGCCCACACGGCTATGTGTCGGCCAGCTGGTACCCGGACAAGGAAGCCGCCTCGCGCGTGCCGACCTGGAACTACGCCGCCGCCGAACTGCGCGGCCAGCTGCAGCGCTTCGACGACACCGACGAACTGGCCCAGCTGGTCTCCGACATCGGCGACCGCTTCGAAGCCAGCGTCGGCCAGGACTGGCAGTTCGAGCCGCAGCGTGACGACCACCGTCGCCAGCTGCGCGGCATCATCGGCTTCCGCTTCCAGGTCGAGCAGGTGCAGCTGAAGCTGAAACTGAGCCAGAACCACCCCGAGCCCAACCAGCAGGCAGTCATCGCCGAACTGGAAAAGCTCGACACCCCGCATTTCACCGAGCTGGCGCAGTGGATGCGCTGGCATCGCGCGCAGACCGCCGCCAGCGACTGAGCGCATTGTTTCCCGCGACGGCGCGGCCGGATGGCCACGCTCCTCGCCCACCCGACGCCAGGGACCCGAACATGAAAGACATCCACAAGCTGCTGCAGAACAACCGCGACTGGGCCGACCGCATCGAGAAGGAAGACCCCGAGTTCTTCCACCAGCTGGCCAAGCAGCAGCACCCG
>DOKO01000400.1:14065-14338 GCA_003510825.1 Stenotrophomonas sp. | reverse complement strand
CCGATCTTGGCCGGCTGGTTGCGGGTGTTCGCCGCGCCGCTGCTGGACGATCTGCCGGCCGCGGCCCGCGCCACCGTGCGCGAAGCCGCCGTGGCCCTGCTGGAGGACCTGCCGCGTGACGCAGCCGGCCAGCCACTGGCCGACTACGTGCGCCTGCGCGTGCTCGCCCGCCGTCGCTGACTTGACCGTCCCGCTTTCTTTATTGATGTTCGCTCTCTCGTACTTCTGCCAGGCATACGCATGACTTCCGCACCCCGCACCCTGTACGACAAA
>DOKO01000400.1:496-13788 GCA_003510825.1 Stenotrophomonas sp. | reverse complement strand
CCGACAGCGCCCCCGCCGTGCTGTACATCGACCTGCACCTGATCCACGAGGTCACCTCGCCGCAGGCGTTCACCGAGCTGCGTTCGCGCGGCCTGGCGCCGCGCCGCCCGGATCGCACCAAGGCGACGATGGACCACTCCACCCCGACCCTGCCGGCCGGTGCCGACGGCAAGCTGCCCTACGCCAGCGCCGCCTCCGAAGCGCAGGTCGCCACCCTGGCGCGCAACTGCGCCGAGTACGGCATCGAGCTGTTCGACATGGCCTCGGACAACCGCGGCATCGTCCACGTCATCGCCCCGGAGCAGGGCTTCACCCAGCCGGGCATGACCATCGTCTGCGGCGACAGCCACACCTCCACCCACGGCGCGTTCGGTTCGCTGGCGTTCGGCATCGGCACCAGCGAAGTCGGCCACGTGCTGGCCACGCAGTGCCTGCTGCAGCGCAAGGCCAGGACCTTCGCCATCACCGTCGACGGCCCGCTGGCGCCAGGCGTCGGTGCCAAGGACGTGGTCCTGCACATCATCGGCGTGATCGGCGTCAACGGTGGCACCGGCCACGTCATCGAGTTCCGTGGCAGCACCATCGAAGCGATGGACATGGAACAGCGCATGACCCTGTGCAACATGTCGATCGAGGCCGGTGCGCGTGCCGGCATGGTCGCCCCTGACCAGGTCACCTTCGACTTCGTGGCCAACACTCCGCGCGGCCCCAAGGGCGCCGACTTCGACGCCGCCGTGGCGCGCTGGCAGCAGCTGCGCAGCGATGAAGGCGCACGCTTCGACAGCGAAGTGCGCATCGACGCCGCCGACATCCGCCCGACCCTGACCTGGGGCACCCACCCGGGCACCGCCATCGCCGTGGACACGCCGATTCCGGCCGCCAACGATGCCGCCGCGCAGAAGGGCCTGGACTACATGCACTTCCAGGCCGGCAAGGCGCTGGCGGGCACGCCGGTGGACGTGGTGTTCGTCGGCTCGTGCACCAATGGCCGCCTGAGCGACATGCGCGAAGTGGCGCAGGTGCTGCGTGGCCGCCACGTCGCCGACGGCGTGCGCATGCTGGTGGTGCCGGGCTCGGAAATCGTCAAGCGCCAGGCTGAGGCCGAGGGCATCCACGAGATCGTGCGCGCGGCCGGTGCCGAGTGGCGCGAGCCGGGCTGCTCGATGTGCATCGCCATGAACGGTGACTTGGTCGCCCCCGGCCAGCTGGCGGTGAGCACCAGCAACCGCAACTTCGAGGGCCGCCAGGGCCCCGGTTCGCGCACCCTGCTGGCCTCGCCGATGAGCGCGGCGTGGGCAGCGGTGAAGGGCCAGGTGGCCGACACCCGCGAACTGTTTGCACAGGAGGTGGCGTGATGGCCGGTTTCCGTACCCTGACCTCGTCCAGCGTCGTGCTGGCGCAGACCAACATCGACACCGACCAGATTATTCCGGCGCGGTTCCTGTCCACCACCGAACGCGCCGGCCTGGGCCGCAACGCGTTCAATGACTGGCGCTGGCAGGCCGACGGTTCGCCGGTGGCCGACTTCGCCTTCAACCAGCCGCACAACGCCGGCCGCAGCATCCTGCTGGCCGGCCGCAACTTCGGCTGCGGTTCCTCGCGCGAGCATGCGCCGTGGGCGCTGACCGACCTGGGCCTGCGCGCCATCGTCAGCAGCGAGATCGCCGACATCTTCCGCGGCAACTCGCTGAAGAACGGCCTGCTGCCGATCGTGCTGGACGAAGCCGACGTGCAGGCGCTGATGCAGCGCCCCGACGACGAGCTGACCATCGACGTGGCCGCGCGCGAGCTGCGCACCCCCGACGGCCGCGTCTATTCCTTCCCGCTGGATGGCTTCTCGCAGACCTGCCTGCTGGAAGGTGTCGACCAGTTGGGGTATCTGTTGGGCCGTGTCCCTGAAATCGAACGTTACGAGAGTGAGCATGCACGCTGAAATTGTTGTCCTGCCCGGTGATGGCATCGGCCCGGAAGTTGCCGCTGCTGCAGTGGCCGTCCTGAAGGCCGTCGCCGAACGCTACAACCACAGCTTCACCTTCAGCGAGCACGACATCGGTGGCATCGCCATCGATCGTCATGGCGAGCCGCTGCCGGCCGCCACCCTCACCGCCTGCCAGGCCGCCAACGCGGTGCTGCTGGGTGCGGTGGGTGGCCCGAAGTGGTCGGACCCGAACGCCAAGGTGCGCCCGGAACAGGGCCTGCTGGCGATCCGCAAGGCGCTGGGCCTGTACGCCAACCTGCGCCCGGTGCGCACCCATGAAGCCGCGCTGCACGCCTCGCCGATCAAGGCCGAGCTGCTGCAGGGCGTGGACTTCGTGGTGGTGCGCGAACTGACCGGCGGCATCTACTTCGGCGACAAGACCCGCGACGCCGACAGCGCCAGCGACCTGTGCCGCTACACCGTGGCCGAGATCGAGCGCGTGCTGCGCAGCGCCTTCCGCCTGGCCCAGCAGCGCCGCGGCAAGGTCACCTCGGTGGACAAGGCCAACGTGCTGGAAACCTCGCGCCTGTGGCGTGACGTGGCCGCGCGCATCGGCCGCGAGGAATTCCCGGACGTGGCGCTGGAACACCAGCTGGTCGATTCGATGGCCATGCACCTGCTGGCCAAGCCGCGCGAGTACGACGTGATCGTCACCGAGAACATGTTCGGCGACATCCTCACAGACGAAGCCTCGATGCTGGCCGGTTCGCTGGGCCTGCTGCCGTCGGCCTCGCTGGGCGAGCCGGGCGCGGTGGGCATCTACGAGCCGATCCATGGTTCGGCCCCGGACATCGCCGGCAAGGGCATCGCCAATCCCTACGCGACCATCTTCAGCGCCGCCATGCTGCTGCGCCATTCGCTGGGCCTGGACACCGAAGCCGCTGCGGTGGAAGCCGCCGTGCATGCGGTGCTGGATGACGGCGTGTTCACTGCCGACCTCGCGGCCAAGGGGCAGGCGGTCAGCACCGCCGCCGCCACCGACGCGGTGCTGGCCAAGCTGAAGTGATGTCTGCACGGGGTCGGATCCTTTTCCAAAGGAAAAGGCTCTGACCCCATCTTTCATGCCGACCGCGCAGCCGCCGCCCCGCACAGGCCTCAATCCAAGGAATGCCTTTGAAGCATCGTTCCCCCGACGAGTTCCTCGCCGACGTCGCCCGCCGTGACCCGCACCAGCCCGAGTTCCTGCAGGCGGTGAAGGAAGTGGTCCACAGCCTGTGGCCGTTCCTGCAGGACAACCCGCGCTACCTGCAGCATGGCCTGCTGGAACGCCTGGTCGAGCCGGAGCGGCTGATCCAGTTCCGCGTGGCCTGGAGCGATGACGCCGGCCAGGCCCAGGTGAACCGCGCCTGGCGCGTACAGCACAGCTCGGCCATCGGCCCGTTCAAGGGCGGCATGCGCTTCCACCCGTCGGTGAACCTGTCGATCCTGAAATTCCTGGCGTTCGAGCAGACCTTCAAGAACGCACTGACCACGCTGCCGATGGGCGGCGGCAAGGGCGGTTCGGACTTCGACCCGAAGGGCCGCAGCGACGCCGAAGTGATGCGCTTCTGCCAGGCCCTGATGCTGGAACTGCACCGCCACCTGGGCCCGGACACCGACGTGCCCGCCGGTGACATCGGCGTGGGTGCGCGTGAGGTCGGCTACATGGCCGGCATGATGAAGAAGCTCAGCAACGATGCCGCCTGTGTGTTCACCGGCAAGGGCCTGTCCTACGGCGGCAGCCTGATGCGCCCGGAGGCGACCGGCTACGGCACGGTCTACTTCGTCGAACAGATGCTGCACCACGCCCGTCGCGAAACCCACGGCGCACGCGTGCTGGTGTCGGGCTCGGGCAACGTGGCCCAGTACGCCGCGCAGAAGGCCATCGAGCTGGGCGCGAAGGTGCTGACCTTCTCCGATTCGGGCGGCACCCTGTACGCGCGCGATGGCTTCGACGAGCAGGCCCTGCAGGAACTGATGGCACTGAAGAACGAACGCCGTGGCCGCCTGCAGGAACTGGCAAGCGATGCCCGCTTCGAGTTCCTCGCCGGCAAGCGTCCGTGGCATGTGTCGGCCGACATCGCCCTGCCCTGCGCCACCCAGAACGAGCTGGATGAGGACGATGCGCGCACGCTGGTGCACAACGGCGTGCAGTGCGTGGCCGAGGGCGCCAACATGCCCTCCACGCTGGAAGCGGTGGATGTGTTCCTGCAGGCCGGCACGCTGTACGCACCGGGCAAGGCCAGCAATGCCGGCGGCGTGGCGACGTCCGGGCTGGAGATGAGCCAGAACGCGCAGCGGCTGTCCTGGCACCACGCCGACGTGGACGAGCGCCTGCACGCGATCATGAAGGACATCCACGCCAGCTGCGTGCGCCACGGCAAACGCGCCGACGGCAGTATCAATTACGTGGATGGCGCCAACATCGCCGGCTTCGTGAAGGTAGCCGACGCGATGCTGGCGCAGGGGCTGTACTAGTAAATCCCCGCCATGCGTGGATGGGGTCGGATCCTTTCCGCAGGAAAGGCTCTGACCCCGGTGATTGCACACGGGACAAATGGGGTCAGAGCCCTTTCCCTGTGGGAAAGAGATCCGACCCCGGCATCGCCGCGCCCCAGTAGATCCACGCCGCGAGTGGATGGTGCATGATGCCGGAACTGGATCCACCCTCTGCTGCCAAGGAACTCGGCCGTGCTCACTCCCGATCTGTTGACCGGCATTGCAGGAAGCCTCGGCCTGCTGCTCTGCGCCATTGCAGCCTGGATGCTGCACCGCCGGGTACGTACGCGCAGCAGCGCAGCATTCGCGTGGCTGAGCACGGCAATGTGTATGTGGCCGTTCATTGCCTCACCGGCCTTTGCGGTGGTGGTCTATTACGCCGGCAACCCACTGCCCCAGGCGTGGGCAAATGCACTGGGGCTGGCCATCGACCAGATTATTCCGATGCTGCTGACCCTGGCTTCGGCCGTATTGTTCCTGCTGGCGGTGCGTGGCATCGAACACCGCACGTCACCCGCACCCAAGTAGGTCCACGCCATGCGTGGATGGGGTCGGATCATTTCTGCAGGAAAGGCTCTGACCCCGGTGAGCGCAGACGGGACGGATGGGGTCAGAGCCCTTTCCCTGCGGGAAAGGGATCCGACCCCGGCAACGGCAGTCGAGCAAGCTCGACTCTACTCGCCCGGCTTGACCCGGAACCATGCCGCGTACAGCGCCGGCAGGAACACCAGGGTCAGCACGGTGCCGACGATCAGGCCACCCATGATCGAGATCGCCATCGAGCCGTAGAACGCGCTGCGCGACAGCGGGATCATCGCCAGCACGGCGGCGAGCGCGGTCAGCACGATCGGGCGGAAACGTCGCACCGTGGCGTCGATGATCGAATGCCAGCGGTCATGCCCGGCGTCGATGTCCTGCTGGATCTGGTCGATCAGGATCACCGAGTTGCGCATGATCATGCCGGCCAGCGCGATCGTGCCCAGCAGCGCCACGAAGCCGAACGGCGCGCGGAACAGCAGCAGGAACAGCGTGGCACCGATGATGCCCAGCGGCGCGGTCACCAGCACCATCGCCGCCCGCGAGAAGCTGCGCAGCTGCAGCATCAGCAGGGTCGCCACCACGATCAGGAACAGCGGCATGCCGGCCTTGATCGAATCCTGGCCGCGTGCCGAATCCTCCACCGTACCGCCGGTCTCCAGCAGGTAGCCGCTGGGCAGCTGCGCGCGGATGCCATCCAGCGTCGGCAGAAGCTGCTGCACCACGTCCAGCGGCTGCATGCCATCACCGATGTCGGCACGCACGGTCACCGTCGGCAGGCGGTTGCGGTGCCAGATGATGCCGTCCTCAAAGCCATATTCCATCGTCGCCACCTGCGACAGCGTGATGCTGCCGCCGTTGGCGGTGGGCATGGCCAGGCTGGACAGCAACTCCAGCTGGTCACGCTCGTCGGCCGGGCCGCGCAGCAGCATCTCGATCTGGCGGTTGCCTTCGCGGTACACGCTCACCGATTGCCCGGCCAGCGAACTGGCCAGGAACTGGCTGACCTGCGCACTGCTCACGCCCAGCGCGCGCGCACGTTCCTGGTCGATCACCAGGCGCACCACCTTGCTCGGCTCGCTCCAGTCCAGGTTGACGTTGATGACGTGCGGGTTCTCACGCACCTTGGCCTCGACCTGGCGCGCGATGGCCTGCACCTGCTCGATGTGCTCGCCCGACACGCGCATCTGCACCGGGTAGCCCACCGGCGGGCCGTTTTCCAGGCGGGTCACGCGCATCTGCACATCGGGGAACTGCGGGATGACGTCCTTCATCAGCCAGGTGCGCACGGTTTCGCGGGCGTGGGTGTCCTTGGCCAGCACCACGAACTGGGCGAAGTTGGTCGCCGGCAGCTGCTGGTCCAGCGGCAGGTAGAAGCGCGGCGAACCGGTGCCCACGTAGGACACGTAGTTGGCGATGTCCTCGCGCCCGTGCAGCAGCTTTTCCAGCTTCTCGGCCTGGGCCTGGGTCGAGCGCAGCGAGGCGCCCTCGGCCAGTTCGATGTCGACCATCAGTTCCGGCCGGGTCGAATCGGGGAAGAACTGCTGCGGCACGAAGCGGAACATCATCAGCGAGAACACGAACAGGCCGATGGTCGCAGCGATCACCCACCAGCGATGGCGCAGGCAGGCATCCAGGAAGCGGCGGAAGCGCTGGTAGAACGGCCGCTGGTACGGGTCGTGGTCGTGACCGTGCTGCGCCGGGGCGATCAGGTTGGCCAGCGCCGGGAAGCGGTCGGCCCACTGCCGGCGCCGGGCCAGCCAGCGCGCGGCCAGGCTGCCCGGCTTCGGCGGCTGCGGATTGAACAGGTCCGGCAGCATCTTGTCGCCCAGGTAGGGGATGAACAGCACCGCTGCGATCCACGACACCACCAGCGCGATGGTCACCACCTGGAACAGCGAGCGGGTGTACTCGCCGGTGCTCGACGCTGCAGTGGCGATCGGCAGGAAGCCGGCCGCGGTGATCAGCGTACCGGTCAACATCGGGAATGCGGTCGATTCCCAGGCGAAGCTGGCCGCACGCAGGCGGTCGTAGCCCTGCTCCATCTTGGTGGCCATCATCTCCACCGCGATGATCGCATCGTCCACCAGCAGGCCCAGCGCCAGCACCAGCGCGCCCAGCGAGATCTTGTGCAGGCCGATGCCGAAGTAGTGCATGACGAAGAAGGTCATCGCCAGCACCAGCGGAATGGTCACGCCCACCACCAGGCCGGTACGCAGGCCCAGCGAGAAGAAGCTGACCAGCAGCACGATCACTACCGCTTCGGTCAGCACCTGGACGAACTCGCCGACGGACTCTTCCACCGCCTGCGGCTGGTCGGAGACCTTGCGCAGCTGCATGCCGGTCGGCAGGGTCTTCTGCAGGCGCTCGAACTCCGCATCCAGGTTCGCACCCAGCTTGAGGATGTCGCCGCCGTCCTTCATCGCCACGGCCAGGCCGATCGCCTCTTCGCCCATGAAGCGCATCTTCGGCGAGGCCGGATCGGCGAAGCCGCGCTTGACCTCGGCGATGTCGCCCAGGTGCACGGTGCGCTCGCCGGCACGCACCGGGAACTGGCGGATCGCCTCGATGCTGTCGAACTGGCCGGTCACGCGCAGCTGCACGCGGTCGGTCGGCGTTTCGAAGAAGCTGGTGCCGGCAATCGCGTTCTGGTCAGCCAGCGCCTGCTGCACCTGCTGCATCGACAGGCCCAGCGTGGCCAGGCGGGTGTTGGACAGCTCGATCCACACCTTCTCGTCCTGCAGGCCGACCAGATCGATCTTGCCCACGTCGGGCACGCGCTGCAGTTCCAGCTGGATGCGGTCAGCATAGTCACGCATCACCGCATAGTCGAAGCCCTTGCCGGTGAGCGCGTAGATGTTGCCGTAGGTATCGCCGAACTCATCGTTGTAGAACGGGCCGACGATCTCGCGCGGCAACGTCGCGCGGATGTCGCCCACGCGCTTGCGCACCTGGTACCACAGGTCCGGGATCTGCTTGGAACGCAGGCTGTCGCGGGCCATGAAGATCACCTGCGATTCGCCCGGGCGCGAGTACGAGCGGATGAACTCGTATTCGCCGGTGTTCATCAGCGCCTTCTCGATCGGCTCGGTCACCTGCCGCGAGACCTGCTCGGCGGTAGCGCCGGGCCACTGCGTGCGGATCACCATCGCCTTGAAGGTGAACGGCGGATCCTCGGACTGGCCGAGGTGCTTGTACGACCACGCGCCGATCACTGCGAAGGCGAGCATGGCGAACAGCACCAGCGGACGATTGGCCAGCGCCCACTCGGAAAGATTGAAGCGGCGCACCGGCTTACTCCTTGACCTTCGGCGCAGCGGCCGGCGTGGCCGGCTTCAGCACCGGGCGGTTCTGCCGGTCCACGGCGGTCACCGGCTGGCCGGCGCGAAGCAGATGCCCCCCCGCGGCCACCACCCAGTCACCGGCAGCGACGCCGGACAGCACCGGCACGCTGTCGCTGCCATAGGCACCGGTGGTGACGGCCACGTCCTTCAGCCTGCTGTTGGCCGGGTCCACCACCCAGACGCTGGAGGCGCCGTTGGCACCGCGCTGCAGGGCAGCCAGCGGCAGCTGCAGGGTGCCGTTGCGGCCGGCGCTGCTGAACACCCGCGCGCTCTGCCCCAGCTCGACATCGGCCAGCGCTTCGGCGGCCAGGCTGACGCGGGTGGCGTAGGTGCGAGCCTGCGGGTCGGCGGCTGCGGCGATCTCGCGGATCGTGCCCGGCAGGCGCTGGCCCGGCCGGTTCCACAGTTCCACCTGTACCGGCTGGCCCACCGCGTAATCGCGGAAGGTCGCTTCGGGCAGGTCGATCAGCACTTCGCGGGCGCCATCGGCAGCCAGGTTGAAGATGGTCTGGCCGGCCGACACCACCTGCCCGGCCTCGGCCTCGCGGCTGGCGATCACGCCGTCGGCCGGCGCGCGCAGCTGGGCATAGCCCGCCTGGTTGCGCAGCACGTCGAGGTTGGCGCGGGCCGCGTTGGCCTGGCCCTGTGCGGCCTTGAAGGCGGCACTCTGCTGGTCCAGCTGCGAGCGGCTGACCAGCTGCTGGTCGGCCAGCACCTGGTAGCGCTTGAGGTCATCGCGGGTACGCGCCAGGTCGGCTTCGGCCGCGGCCAGCTGTGCCTGCGAGGCGCGGGCCTGCAGGGCGAAGTCGGCCACGTCCAACTCGGCCAGCACGTCGCCCTTCTTCACCCGCTGGCCGGCATCGACGTGGCGCTTGACCAGGTTGCCGCCCACGCGGAACGACAGCGGACTTTCCTGGCGGGCCCGGATGGTGCCCGGGAACGACGCCGCGCCCTGCCCGGCCTGCTCGCCGGGATGCACCACCAGTACCGGCACCGCGGCCTGCGGCGCCTGCTCCGGCCCCGAACAGGCGGCCAGCGCCACCACCCACACCCAACTGCCCAGCCAGCGCACGCTCTTCATCGGTCAACGTCCTGAAAACACAGGGTTCAAACGCGGGGGAGCCGGCACGAGGGCCAACCCCAATTTAGTAAACTGTCCGGTATAGTATAAATATCGAACCGGTTGGTCTAGTATTACGGGAATGAGTTCTCCCACTTCCCGCAAAGCATCGGCCAAGCCTGCTGGCAAGGCCGCCGGTCCCGGGCGTCCGAAGGACCTCGGCAAGCGCGCGGCGATCCTCGAAGCGGCCAAGACCCTGTTCGTCGAACAGGGCTATACCGGCGTGAGCATGGACAGCATCGCCGCCCAGGCGGGCGTATCGAAGCTGACCGTTTACAGCCATTTCGGCGATAAAGAAACGCTTTTCACCGAAGCTGTGCAGTCCAAGTGCATGGAGATGCTGCCGGACGCGCTGTTCGTGGCCGATGCAGAAGGCCCGCTGCGCGACCAGCTGCTGGGTATCGGCCAGGCCTTCTTCGAGATGATCACCTCCGATGCGGCGATCTCGGTGCAGCGGGTGATGATGGCCCCGGAGACCGACGAACGCCTGCGCGAACTGTTCTGGCAGGCCGGCCCGGAGCGCACCTGCGAGGCGCTGGCCGATTTCCTGCGTTCGCGCACCGCGCGCGGCGAGCTGGAGATCAGCGATTTCCGCCTGGCCGGCCAGCAGTTCCTGACCCTCATCAAGGGCGAAGTGCATATGAACCGGATGTGCGGCATGCCGCTGTCACCGGGACAGTGCGATGCTTCCAGCCACGTGCCCGACAGCGTCGATTTCTTCCTGCGCGCCTATGCGCCGCGAGGGTCTGGAACCGCCTGAAACACCAAACTGAACGAACCGGAGGTCGCGATGACTTCCGGCACTGCGACCCCGGCCGCCCGAAAGCTGATGCTCTGGGCGCGCCGCCGGCCTCCGGCACCGGTAAAATGGCCGGCCCACTGCGCTGGATTTGAACCTCATGACGATTGATTACGCCCACGCCCGCGAACTGATGGTGGAACAGCAGATCCGTCCCTGGGACGTGCTGGACATCAAGGTGCTCGACGTGCTCGCCCGCCTGCCGCGCGAGGCCTTTGTCGCTGACGCGCACCGGGCGCTGGCCTATGCCGACGTCGAACTGCCGATCGGCAACGGCCAGAAGATGATGAAGCCGGTCATCGAGGGCCGTACCCTGCAGGCGCTGGATCTGCAGCCGGGTGACGAAGTGCTGGAAATCGGCACCGGCAGCGGCTTCCTTTCGGCCTGCATCGGCGCGCTGGCGCGCGACGTGCTGAGCCTGGAAATCGACCCGGAGCTGGCCGCCGCTGCACGCGCCCGCCTGGATGCTTCGGGCCTGGGCACCAACGTCCGCGTCGAAGTGGCCGATGCCCTGACCTGGCAGACCGAGCGCCGTTTTGACGTGATCTGTGTCACTGGCGCGGTCGACGTGGTGCCGTCACAGTTCGCCTCGTGGCTGCGTCCCGGTGGTCGCCTGTTCGTGATCCACGGCCGCTCGCCGGCGATGGAAGCCCTGCTGGTCAAGGCCGACGGCAGCACCGAATCGCTGTTCGAAACCGATATCGATTACCTGCGCGGTGCCGCCCCGGCACCCCAGTTCCACCTCTGAGTCCAAGGAAGCCGCAATGATCCGCCGATCCCTCGCTGTTGCGCTGGCCACTGCCCTGCTGCCGTTGTCCGCCCATGCCGCCGACCTGCTGCAGGTCTACGAAATGGCACGCAACGGCGATCCGCAACTGTCGGCCGCCGAATCGACCCGGCTGTACGACAAGGAAGGCGCCGTGCAGGCGCGTGCCGCGCTGCTGCCGCAGATCAACGGCACCGCCACGTTGAACCGCACGCGCACCGAAGCCGATGCCGATGCCAACTCCGGCACCGTCACCAGCAAGCGCCGCAACTACACGATCGACGGCAGCCAGACGCTGTTCAACTGGACGCAGATCAACAACCTGCGCTCGCAGCGTGAGCTGAGCAAGGCGGCGGATTTCACCCTCGATTCGGCCAACGACAGCCTGATCGTGCGCAGCTCGGCGGCCTACTTCAACGTGCTGGTGGCGATCGAATCGCTGAACGCCGCACAGACCAATGAAGCGGCCGCGAAGAAGCAGTTCGACTTCGCCGACAAGCGCCTGGAAGTGGGCCTGGCGCCGATCACCGACGTGCACGAAGCGCGTGCCCAGTACGACCAGGCGCGCGCCAACACCATCGTTGCCCAGAACACCTTGGCCGATAACTACCAGGCCCTGACCGAACTGACCGGCCAGCCGGTGATGAACCTGAAGGGCCTGCCGGCCGACTTCCGTCCGGAAGTGCCGGCCAACCGCGGCAACATCAGCGAACTGGTGCAGCAGGCGACCAGCCAGAACCCGGCGCTGAAGGCGCAGGAACTGAAGGTCAGCGCGGCGGAAGCCGGTGTGCAGGCTGCACGTGGCGGCCACTACCCGACCCTGTCGCTGGGCGGCAGCTGGGGCAAGAGCGCGACCTGGGGCGACAGCGTCGGTTCCGGTTCGCTGTCCCCCGATGCGCGCACCAACAGCATCGGCCTGACCCTGAGCGTGCCGATCTTCTCCGGCGGTGCCACCCAGTCCGGCGTGCGCCAGGCGCTGGCCCAGCGTGATATCGCCCAGGACGGCTACGAGCAGCAGAAGCGTGCCCTGGACCGCAACACCCGCAATGCCTACCAGACCCTGGTGCAGGGCATCAGCGAAGTGGAAGCCCGCCGTCTGGCGGTGGTCTCGGCGCAGAGCGCGTATGACGCGTCGCAGGTCGGCCTGGAAGTAGGTACCCGCACCGTGCTGGACGTGATCCAGAACCAGCGCATCCTGTTCTCGGCGCAGCTGGACTACGCCAACGCCCGCTACACCTTCCTGCAGAACCGCCTGCTGCTGAGCCAGTCGCTCGGTGCGCTGGACGTGGCCGAACTGCAGGACATCAACCGCCTGCTGACCCAGGATGCCGGCAACCCGGCCACGACCACGAACTGAGTCGTCGCCTGCCGGTAGAACGAAGGAGCCACCCGCAAGGGTGGCTTTTTTGTGGGTGCGGGTCGCGAGGGGGAGCATCCACGCATGGCGTGGATCTACGGGTGCGCGTGCATCCACGCATGGCGCGGCCCCAGGGGCCGTAGAGCCACGCCATGCGTGGCTGCCCTGCACGGTCGCGGGCCACGTCACCCCTGCCAGAGCTGGATCTGCCGGGCCAGCGGCACCAGGCACAACACGGCCGCCAACGGCGCCAACAGGTAGATCAACGCCGTGCGCTGGCGCGGCAGCGGGCCCTGTGGACGCAGCAGGCCCAGGCACAGCACCGCCAGCAACGGCAGCACGGCCAGGCCTGGTGGCAGCACCGCGCGCTCAGGCAGCCAAGGCACCAGCAGCATCGCCAGCGCAGCCGTACCCAGGGCCAGCGTCGCCCGGCCCGGCTCGCGATCATCATGATCGGCGGCGGCACCCGGCCGCCGCCACAGCGCCGGCAGCAGTTCCACCGCCAGCAGCAGCACCACCACCTGCAGCGCCATCAGCCCGGCCCAACCTGCCACCGGCAGCAGCGGCAGCATCCACTGCAGCTGCGGCACCGCCTGCACGGCCACCGACAGCGGCCGCGTGCTGTCCAGCGCCACAAACTGCACCAGGCCCGACTGCAGCGCCGCCAGCCCCATCAGCAGCAGCATGGCCGCCAGGACCGCACCACCCGCCACCTGGGTCAGTTGCCGGTGCGGACGCTGCACCCGGGGCGCCACGCCCAGCAGCAGGCCAGCGCTGGCAAACACCCCCAACAGCGGCACGGCTGCGGCCACCACGCCACCCAGGCCGAAGCGATGCGGCCCGGTGGAGGACGGCATCCACGGCACCCAGTTGCCGTAATGCACGTAGCGCGCGGCCAGCAGCACCAGCAGCA
>DOKO01000400.1:0-283 GCA_003510825.1 Stenotrophomonas sp. | reverse complement strand
CAGCAGCACCAGCAGCAGGCCCAGACCCACTTTCACGGTCAGCAGCACGCAGGCGACCAGCAGTGCACGGCGGGGCCGCAGCATGGCCGCAAGGCCGGCCGGCAGCAGGCCCAGCGCCGCCGCCATGGATATCGGCAGCCAGCGCTGCGGTGATTCGCCCAGCGCGCTGGCTGCGGCGTACAGGTGGCGCGCCCCCCACTGCGCGGCGCCAGCCAGGGTGGCCAGCAGATCCAGCAGCAGCAGGGCCAGCAGGACGGCCGCCAGCCGTCGCCCGCACACACCC
>DOKO01000399.1 GCA_003510825.1 Stenotrophomonas sp. | reverse complement strand
CCGGCGCTACCGTGCAGGGTCAGAACCGGTTGTCGCCGCCCAGCGTGCGGCCCAGGCCGCCCAGGATCGAGCCTTCGCCACGGCTCTGGCCGCCACCCTGCGGCGCGGCCATCCACATGCGCCCGGCCAGGCGCGAGAACGGCAGCGACTGCAGCCAGACCTTGCCCGGTCCGGTCAGGGTGGCGAGGAAGACGCCTTCGCCACCGAACAGCATGCTCTTGATGCCGCTGACCCGGCGCACGTCCATCTCCACCGTCGGGTGGTAGGCCACCACGCAGCCGGTATCGACGTCCAGGCGCTCGCCGGCCGCCAGCTCGCGCTCGACCACGCAGCCGCCGGCATGGATGAAGACCCAGCCGTCGCCTTCCAGCTTCTGCATGATGAAGCCCTCGCCGCCGAACAGGCCGGTCATGATCCTGCGCTGGAACTGCACGCCGATGCGCACGCCGCGCGCGCCGGCCAGGAAGCTGTCCTTCTGGCAGATCAGGCGCCCGCCGTGCTGGTCCAGCTTCATCGGCAGCACCGTGCCGGGGTAGGGCGCGGCGAAGGCGACCTTGCCGCGGCCGTTGCCGGTCTGGGTATAGACGGTGGCGAACAGGCTTTCGCCGGTCACCACGCGGCGGCCAGCGGCCATCACCTTGCCCATGAAGCCACTGCTGGCCTGCGAGCCGTCGCCGAACACGGTATCCATCTGTACCGTGGATTCCTTGAACATCAGCGCGCCGGCTTCGGCGATCGCGCTTTCACCCGGGTCCAGGCCGATTTCCACGAACTGCATTTCATGGCCGACGATGCGGAAATCGATCGGATCGCCGTGGCCGCCGCTGCTGCTGACGGTTTCAGTCGCGGCCGGTGCGGCAGCGGGCAGGACCGGTGGTGCAGGGGCGGGTGCGGCAGGCGCTGCCGCTGCGGCAGACCCATGCAGGACGCTGATTTCGGACACGGGTGTCCACCCTTCCATGCCCTGGCGCCAGGCCAGCGCGTGCGGGTTGGCCTGCGCAAAATGGCGCGCAGCGTCCTCGTCGAGCGGGCCGATCCGCTCGGCCTGGCCGGCGGCATGGAAGTACCACTGGGTCATCGCAGCAGCTCTGTGGCAAGGGGAAATGTCGAGTCTAGCGGCCCGCCGGGGGCACTGCCGGTGAGGGGCCATGAACGATCGGCATTTGCGGCGTAGGTGCTGTATTGCAACAATTATCTGGTAGCGCCGTTTCACCACCCCTCCAAACACAGCCTACCGCCATGTCTCCGACCCGCACTTTCCGTGGCCGCACTCCGGTCGCGCGTCCCCTCGTTGCCGCTCTTTCCGCCCTGCTGCCGCTGGTAGCAGCCGCCCAGGAAACCCCCGCTGCCAAGGATCCGGTTGCCCTCGATGCCCTCCAGGTCACCGCGCAGCGCCGCGTCGAGAACGCCAAGGACGTGCCGGTCGCGATCACCGCGATCCAGGGCGAGAAGCTGGATGTGCTCGGCTCCGCCGGCGACGACATCCGCTTCCTGTCCGCGCGCGTGCCCAGCCTGAACATCGAATCGTCGTACGGCCGTGCCTTCCCGCGTTTCTACATCCGCGGCCTGGGCAACACCGACTTCGATCTCAACGCTTCGCAGCCGGTGTCGCTGGTGTATGACGACGTGGTACAGGAAAGCCCGCTGCTGAAGGGCTTCCCGCTGTTCGACCTGGCCGGCGTGGAAGTGCTGCGTGGCCCGCAGGGCACGCTGTTCGGCCGCAACACCCCGGCCGGCGTGGTGAAGTTCGATTCGGCCCGTCCGTCGCAGGACGCCGACGGCTACGTGAAGATGTCCTACGGCACGTATGACACCTGGAACGTGCAGGGCGCCTACGGCGGCCCGCTGACCAGCCGCTGGTCGGCGCGCGTCTCGGCGCTGTACCAGCGCCGCGAGAACTACGTCGACAACACCGTCGCCAACGCGCCGAGCTCGGGCTTCGAAGGCTATGACGAAGCCGCTGGCCGCGTGCAGTTCCTGTACGAAGGTGACGACGTCGAAGCGCTGTTCAACCTGCACAAGCGCAAGCTCAACGGCACTGCGCGCCTGTTCCGCGCCAACATCATCCAGAAGGGCAGCAACGCGCTGGTCGAGAATTTCGACCGCGACAAGGTCTCCACCGACGGCCTGAACTTCTCCAACCTGGAAACCTGGGGCGGCAGCGCACGCATCAAGTGGGACCTGGGCCGCGTCACCCTGCACTCGATCACCGGCTATGAAACCGCCGAATCGCTGAACCACGGCGACGTCGATGGCGGCTACGGTGCGGCCTTCCTGGGCGCCGGCAATTCCGGCCCGGGCCTGATTCCGTTCCCGTCCGAATCGGCTGACGGCCTGCCGCACCACCGCCAGTGGACGCAGGAATTCCGCGTCGAATCCAACGAGTGGGGCCGCTTCGACTGGCAGGCCGGCGTCTTCTACTTCGATGAAGACGTGACCATCGACAGCTTCAACTACGACTCGCTGACCCCGGGCAACCCGCAGACCGGCCACGCCGTGCAGAGCCAGCGCAACAAGGCCTGGGCCGCGTTCGCCTCGGGCGACCTGGACGTGACCGATCGCTTCAAGCTGCGCGCCGGCGTGCGTTACACCCAGGACAAGAAGGATTTCACCGCCAGCGTGCTGCAGGCCGTGCCGGGCGGTACGCCGGTCAGCGGCCCGTACCTGGCCAACAGCGATGTCGACGACGTCAGCTGGGACCTGAGCGGCGTCTACCAGATCACCGACAACATCAACGCCTATGCGCGCGTGGCCAAGGGCTTCCGTGCACCGTCGATCCAGGGCCGCCTGGCCTTCGGTGGCGTCACCCAGGCCGATTCGGAGAAGGTGATCTCGTATGAAGCCGGCATCAAGGCCGACCTGTTCGACCGTCGCGCCCGCCTGGGCTTCAACGTGTTCCGCTACAACGTCGATGGCCAGCAGCTGATCGCCGTCGGTGGCAGCAACAACACCGCCACCCTGCTCAACGCCGACAAGACCATCGGCCAGGGCTTCGAGCTGGACTTCGAGGCGTACCTGACCGACCACGTGCTGATGACCCTGGGCAGCAGCTACAACGACACCGAGATCAAGGACAAGGATCTGGCCGTGGCGATCTGTGGCGGTGGCTGCACCATCACCGACCCGACCACCATCATCAACGGTGGCACCTACGCCCTGGTCAACGGCAACCCGCTGCCGCAGGCGCCGAAGTGGATCCACAACCTGACCCTGCGTGCCGGCTTCCCGGTGAACGATGCCAGCGAGGTCTACGTCTACACCGACTGGGCGTACAAGAGCGCGGTGAACTTCTTCCTGTACGAGTCGCCGGAGTTCCGCAGCCGCAGCTCGCTGGAAGGTGGCCTGCGCGTGGGCTACAACTGGGATTACGGCCAGTACGACGTGGCCGTGTTCGGCCGCAACCTGACCAACCAGACCCGCGTGGTCGGTGCGATCGACTTCAACAACCTGACCGGCTTCCTCAACGAGCCGCGCACGTTCGGCGTCGAGTTCACCGCGAAGTTCTGATGCGGTTGATGCGGTAGCTGTCACCAGAAACGGCGCGGGCAACCGCGCCGTTTCTTTTTGGCACGTGCAACCCGGGTATAGGAATTCAACGAAAATGCGGCGGATTGGCAGCAGTTCGCCAAAAGCGGTGTAGTACTGAAGCGCCGGAATCTCCCGGAATGAGGAGGCAGCGCAATGATCTCCAGGACATGGAAAACCGTTCTCGCGGCGACCCTTCTGCTTGCCTCACTGCAGGCGCGTGCCGAGGCATCCCCCGCAGTGCTGACAGCCCAGGCAAACCTTGAGGTACAGCGCCTGGAACTGGACAGACGAACGGCAACGATCACTGATCGCCGATCGTTTGATGCGTACGCCAGAACGATGGAGGGGACCGACGCCTTCCCGCTCTACAAGCTCAGTCCCTCAGCCCGTACACGCTTTGTCGGAGCGCTGCAGTTCAACGCGAGGGGGCTGGCCTCATTTGATTACTCCGATCTCGTCCGCGAACTGGGCGCTGCGGATATCCAGCGTGTTCTCAAACCATTTGGCTTCCAGCACCTGGTGGCTGTCATGCCCGAGGTCAGGGTCAACTCGGAGGAAGACCAGGCGGTTCTGCAGATACTGGACACCGCACGCAGCCTGCGTTGTGGTGTGGGAGAACACTGCAACGAGGCCGACTATCCCGGCTACAAGTGCATCTCGCACGCCACCTGCGAGGAATCGACGGCGCACATATGCACGTCCAACTGCTGATCACGGCCCTGCGGCGCCCACGCACCGTCACGCGTGGGTTGCTCCCGGTCGCCACCATGATGGCGGTGATCCTGTCCTTTCCCTGTGCCGCCGGCGAATCCCTGGAGGAGGGCCACGCCATCGTGCAGCAAACGTGGGAAAGCCTCTCGGGGCCGGATCATGACTGGCGCGAGCGCGGGGCACTGGTTGATCGTGCATTCGACACCAGTGTCCTGCCTCACACCGGTACGCTGTCCTCGCTGGCTGCATCTGACCTGCGGGTACTGCTGCGGGCGACCCACGCGGCCGCTGTGGCAAGCAAACAGCCGCGCTACTCGACCATTGCACTGCGCGTGGGCGTCGAGCTGCGCAGGCGAGGTGAGCTGCATCCTGCCGACGCACGCGCCGGAGCAGCCATTGCCATGCTGAGCCGTGATGCCACTGCGTTGACGCCCGTATCGCCGTGGCTGGCGGCGTTCAATGGTCGTCCCGTGCCGCGATTTCCAGATGTCATCAGGCCGCTCGAGTACTGGACTCCTGGTCCCGATGGCGAGCGCTTCAGCTCCGCTCAGGCTGACCTGGCGTCTTTGGACATCATCGTCATCGCGCATCCTGCCTGCGGCTTCACGCGGGCGGCCGCAGAAGCCGCCCGCACAGACCCCGAGCTGATGCGGGTGCTTTCCGGTCCACGCGCCCTGTGGCTGTCGCCACAGGATGGAACGCTCGATCCGCGCATCTTCAGGGGTTGGAACGACCGTCATCCTGACCTGCCGATCCACATTGTCGCCCGTCAGTCCGGCTTTTCAGAGGTCGGCTACTGGGGAACACCCACGTTCTACATCCTGCGCGACGGCGGGGTCGCCGCGCGGGTGGTGGGCTGGCCACGCGGCGGCAACAAGGCGACGCTGACAAAGGCCATCGCCGATGCCGCCGTTCCGCGGCGCAGTCGGTAGCGCCGCGGAACCGCGAGCGCAGCGGCGATGTCTTACAGCGCGCTTTCCGGCCGCACCTTCAGCACCGCTTCCTCGGCCGCGCAGTCGCGGCTGGAATGCAGGCCGGCCTTGCGAGCGTCGGCGATCTCCTTGCGCGCGGTCAGCAGATCCTTGTTGAACGCCGCGTTGTCATGCAGGCGGGCCACCGCAGCGGCACCCATGAAACGCCCTTCGAGGATGTCGCTCTGCCAGTGCACGTTGCACACCAGGCGGCTCTCGCCGTAGTTGCGGCCACGCGCCTGGATGGCGTCGGCGCGGTCCGGCGCGATCTCCGAGAGAATCAGCGCCCAGGCCCAGCCGATGGAGGTGTGGCCCGACGGATAGGAACCGTTCTTTCGCAGGCCGGCTTCATCGTCGGGCGTGCAGGTCGGCTCGCCGTTGACCATGAAGGGGCGCGGACGCTGGTACTGGTTCTTGGCAGCCTTGGTGGCCGCGCTGGCATCGATGCGGCTGCGCTCCAGCAGGCGGTACAGGGCGGGGGTCTTCACCGCGTCCACGTCGATGTCGGCGGCGCAGGAGAACTGGTTGGCGCCAGCCGGGAAACCGAGTTCGGCATCGCTGGTCGCCTGGCTGAAGCGCGGCGTGCCACGCAGGGCGCGGGCTTCGCGGCTGACCTGCTCATCCAGCGCGAAGCCGGCCGAACCGGCCGCCGGC
>DOKO01000004.1 GCA_003510825.1 Stenotrophomonas sp. | reverse complement strand
CCCGCCATCCCACGGAAAGCCCGCTTTTGAAGTTGAAGTTGAAGTTGAAGTTGACGTTGCTCTGGCTTCGGCAGGTGCAGGGCGCAGCCCTGCCGAAAACCCTACACCGCGCTGTAGGCCCGTTCTGCCGCGCAGAACACATTTCCCGGTGCGAACAACTCCCCCAGATGATGCAGCGCCTGTCGACGCTGCTGCGGCGGCCGGTAACCGCCCTCCACGCCCATCAGCATCTGCTGGAACGCCACCAGATCCTCCAGGATGCGCACATGCCGATACCACGCGATCCACTGCGCATCGCCCAGGTCATCGCCATACCCCTCGGCAAACCCCTGCGGGCGCTCGCGCCCCCAGCGGCCACCCACCGCGGCCCCGACGAACATCAGGTCACGTTCGCGCGGCGCCAGTGACAGGCCATCCCAGTCGATCAGGTGCAACGCCCCGTCGTGGCCCATCAACAGGTTTCCTGCATGCAGATCGGTATGGCAGGGATGCAGCAGCGGCTCCCGCTCCGCCAGTGCCTGCTGCAGCGCCAGCGCACGCTGGTGCAGCGCGGTGATGCGCACGCGCTGTCGCGCCCACACCGCGTGGAAGGCACGCCCCCAGCGATCCTGCGCGGCCGGCAGCGTCGCCGGTTGCTGCAGCCATTGCCCCACCGTATCCAGTGCCTCGCAGGACAGCGATTGCCGCGGCAGTCCTTCGGCCAGCGCCTCGGGCAGTTGAGCCGTGTGCAAGCGGCGAAGTATTTCACCCAGACGCTGCCACTGCACCGCACTCAACGGCGCTTCGAAACCGGATTGCCCTTCGATATAGGGGAACAGGGTGAACTGCAGGCCCCAGCGCTGCACCGAGGCGCCACCGGTCATGGCCGGCCACGGTGCCACGATCTCCTCGATGCCCAGCGTACCGCGCAGCCAGTGCAGACCGTCCCACACCTGCGGCGCCACCTGGTAGCTGCGGCACTTCAACCACCACTGGCTGCCGCGCGCATCGATGCGGAACACGCTCGCGTTGGCGTCGGCACCCACCACGCGAGGGACCACCGCGGTGGCGGTGATGCCGTAGGACTGCTGCAGTACTTCATTGATCTGCTGCGCCGACGCGAAGGACATGGGGCGGTCTTGCCGTGGAATCCGAACTCAGTGTCGCAGATGGCCAAGTCGGTTCGATGGCGATCCCGTCACAACATTGCATCACTGCGCACCTTGGCCTAGCGGATCGCGCGGTGCATCACCGCTTCGAGCGGACCACGCGGGTAGTGTGCCGACCACCACGCTGCCAGCGCGGTGGCAGGTACAACGAACGCCAGCGCCGCGATCACCACGGCGGGCAGGCCCGCGGCGGAATCCAGAACACCCATCGCTTCCAGCGCGCCCATTCCCAACAGGATGTGCGCCACGTACAGCGTCAGCGTCATGCGCCCTGCTGCGGTGAAGGGGTCCCAGTGCGCATCGGGCCAGCGCTCGACCAGCCACAGGCAGCTGCCGATGACCAGGCAGGCCGCCCCCGCACCTGCCAGCAGATACGCCGGACCGGGCGGCATGGGCTGGGTTCCCAGCCACAGTGCAAGCGCATGATGCTGGCCCCACTGCTGCAGGCCATGACCGCAGGCCAACAGGACTGCACCGCCCAGCACCAGCCCGGCCTGCGCGCGCGGCCGGGCAAGGTCAAGCCGCGCCAGCAACATGCCCAGCAGGAAGAAGCAGAACCAGGGCGAGACCGGATGGAAACCGTTGAACCACAGGTTGCGCATCGCCCCGCGCCACTCCCACAGCCCGGCATAGTGCAGCGTGCGCCAGTCCCAGCCTTCGCTGTAATCCCAGTGCAGCAGTGCGAAGAACGAGACCGCAGCAAGCACGAGGATACTCACCAGCAACAGCCACCGCGGCGCGCGCAGCCACAGTGCACCCAGTACGAAATACAGCGCGTAGTAATGCAGGATGTCGGCCGGAAACAAGGTCAGGTTGAGCAGGCCGAGCACGGCCAGCACGAGCGCGCGACGCCAGGCCTGCCCGATCGCGCTCCACCCGGGTTGACGCTGGCTCGCCAGCATCAGGCCGAGCCCGGCCAGCGTCACGAAGGTGGCCGATGCCTTGCCTTCCAGCAGCCGGAACAGACTGCCCAACACCCCTTGCGCATCGTCGGCGCCCATCGCCAGCCGGAAGTTCACCAGCACCATGCCGGACAGCGCGAGATAGCGTGCGAGGTCCAGCCCGTGCAGGCGCCCTGCCGCTGCAGTCACCCTCGCGCGCCCATCAGTGCAGCCAGCAGCGCGGGGTCCAGCACATCGACCGAGCCCGCACCCGCATCCGCCATCTGGCCCAGGCCCGCGCGCAGTGCCGCGCTCTCGATGGCATCCAGCAGCACCTGCGCCTGCAGCATGGCTGGCAGCGCAGGACGCCGCCGCTCGCGCTGGGCCAGCGCCTGCAAGGCATCGGCCAGTGCCTGCTGCAGACGCGAGCGGTTGTTCGCGAAGGCGCGCGCCACCTCCGGGTTGCGCGCACACTCGGCCAGCACTTCGACGCTGAGTACCGCCCACTGCGGCTCGCGGCACAGGGCATCGAACGCGTGCAGGCAGGCCTGCACCTGCTCGCGCCGGCCTTCGCTTTCCTGCAGCTGCTGCAACAGGGGCTGCAGCGCCTCCTGTTCCAGTTCTGCCGCGACCAGGATCAGCGCCTGCTTGCCCGGAAAGTGGTTGTACAGGTTGCCCAGGCTGACCCCGGCCGCCTGCGCGATGTCACGCATGCTGGCCTGATGGAAGCCTCGCTCCACGAAGCACTGCAGGGCAGCCTGCAGGATGTGGGCGGCACGCTGCTGGTTCTGTTCGTCACGGCTCATGCCCAAACAATGAACGAACGTTCGCTCAAAGAAAAGATCCGCCCCGGCGTGCGGAGCGGATCGATTCAGGCTGGCCCGTATATCAACCTGCCTGCTGCGCCGCCCACAGGCGCGCGTAGGTACCGCCGGCCATGCACAACGTCTCGTGCCTGCCCTGCTCGACCAGCCTGCCCTGCTCCAGCACCACGATGTGGTCGGCGTGGCGGATGCTCTGCAGGCGGTGCGCGATGACCACCACGGTGCGCCCGGTCGCCAGCTCGCTCATCGCTCGGCGGATCTGCACTTCGGCGGTCGGGTCGACGCTGGCCGTCGCTTCATCCAGCAGCAGCACCGGGGCATCCTTCAACAGCGCCCGGGCAATCGAGATGCGCTGCCGCTCGCCGCCGGACAGCGACGCGCCCCCTTCATCCAGCAGGGTGTCGTAGCCCTGTGGCAACGCCATGATGAAGTCATGCGCCTGCGCGCGCCGCGCGGCCTCCTCCACCTGTTCGCGGCTGGCATCGATGCGGCCGATGCGCAGGTTGTCCAGCACGCTGCCGGAGAACAGCACGACATCCTGGAACACCATCGCCACCTGCCCATGCAGGGCGTCGGTGCCGATCTCGCGCAGGTCGGTGCCGCCCAGCAGGATCGCACCTTCATCCACATCCCACAGACGTGCGATCAGGTGCACCAGCGTGCTCTTGCCCGAGCCGCTGGGCCCGACCACTGCCGTCAGGCGGCGCGCCGGCAGCACCGTGCTGATGCCCTGCAGTGCCGGCCCACTTTCACCGTCATAGCTGAAGTGCACGTCGCGCAGCTCGATGTCCTGCCCGGCCGGCGACAGCGCCGACGTCGGCTCGGCCAGCGCGTCGACCTCCAGCAACTGCTCGATGCGGGCCAGCGCGCGGCGGCCGAAGCGCAGCAGCAGCACCGACAGGCCGAGGTCGAACAGCTGCCGGTACAGCGGCGCGGCCAGCACCAGGAACGCGACCAGGCTGGCCACCGGCAGGCGGCCCTGTGCGGACAGCCACACACCCGCCACGGCCAGCAGCACGAAGCCGGTTTCCAGCACGAAACCATAGGCGGCCACCCACGGCGCCGGCCGCGACTCCACCTCGATCACCGCACGGTGCTGCTCATCCAGCGCCGACTGCAGGCGCGCCCATGCCTGGCCGAAACGACCGGAACTGCGGATCGTGGCGATGCCCTGCAGGTAATCCTGCAGTTCGGCGTTGGCGGTGGCACTGGCTTCCATCACCCGCGCGCCGGCCGCACCGGCCTTCCATTGCGCGATCATCAGCGCCAGCACGGCCAGCGGCACGGTGGCGGCCACCACCAGCGCGAGACGCCAGTCCAGCCACACCAGGAACACCAGCAGGCCCGATGGCATCGCCACCCCGGCCACGAACACGCCAAGGAAGTGCGACCACAGGTTTTCCACCAGCTCCAGATCGGAGGTCAGCCGAGCGGCCAGGTCACCGCCACGCTGGCGGGTGAACCAGCCCATCGGCAGGCGGCGCAGATGGTCGGCAATGCGCAGCCGCGCCTCGCCCATCAGCGCGTAGGCACCGGTGAACACGAGGGGCATGCCGCGCGAACCGGCCACGATGCGCAGCACCACGCACAGCGCCATACCGGCCGCCAGCCAAGCGATGCGCGCGCCGTGCAGCTGGCCGGTGAACGCATCGCGCAGCAGCAGGTAGAGCAGCGGATACGGTGCCGCCGCAAACAGGCCTTCGATGGCCGACCACACCAGCCCGCGCGTCAGCCGCGCATCGCGTGTGCCCGACAGTTTGTAGCCGGACTGCACCAGTTCGCGGATCATGCCGCACCTCCTTCCGCGCCCAGGCTCCAGGCACTGGCGGCGCTGTAATCCTTCCAGAGTTGTTGATACGCCGCGCATCCGGCGATCAGCGCGTCGTGCGTGCCCTGCCCTGCCACCTGGCCGCCGTCCATCACCACGATGTGGTCCGCATCGACCACGCTGTCCAGGTGGTGGGCCACCATCAGCACGGTGCGCCCGGCGCAGACTGCTTTCAGCGCCTCGCGGATCAAGCCGGCGTTCTCGGCATCGGCGTGCGAGGTGGCCTCGTCCAGCAGCAGCACCGGCGCGTCCTTCAGCAGCGCGCGGGCGATGGACAGGCGCTGGCGCTCGCCGCCGGACAGGCGCGTGCCGCGCTCGCCCAGCGGCGTGTCGTAGCCCTGTGGCAGGGCCATGATGAAATCATGTGCGCGCGCGGCCGTGGCTGCGGCGACCAGCGCGGCCTCATCGGCCTGCGGGCGTGCCAGCAGCAGGTTGTCGCGCACCGTGCCGTGGAACAGGTGCACGTCCTGCAGTACGACCGACATCTGTGCGAGCAGCACATCGAGCGACCAGCCACGCACGTCGACATCGCCGACACTCACCGCGCCTTCCTGCACGTCGTACAGGCGAGGCAGCAGGCGCAGCAACGTACTCTTGCCAGAACCGGATGCGCCGACCAGAGCAGTGGTGCGGCCGGCTTCGGCACGGAAGCTGACGCGCTGCAGCGCCGGCTTTTCGCCATAACGATGGCTCACCCCGACGAACGCCAGGGCATGCGGTGCCGGGGGCTGCTGCGGGTTCAGCGGTTCGGACAAGGCCGGTGCATGCAGCAGCGCTTCGATGCGCTGCAGTGAAGCCACCCGGTGCATCTGCTCGCCCAGCGCGTAGGTCAGGCGCAGCAGGGGCGCCAGCACCACCGGCGCCACCAGCAGGAACAGCACCCAGGTCGCCAGGTCCAGCGAACCGCGCATCAGCAGCCAGGCACCGAGCGGCGCGATCACCACCACGTTGGCGGTGAGCAGGCCGACGAACAGCACCCAGCCGCTGACACTGACCCGTGCGTAGTCGGCCACCCAGGCCACCGCACCGCGGATGGCATCGGCCAGTTCGCCGAAGGAACGTGCAGACAGACCGAACGCCTTTACCACGTGCACGCCGCGCACGTACTCGCCCACGCGGTCGGCGATGCGTTTCTGCAGCGCGCTCCATTCCATCATGCGCGCGCCCGAGCGTGACATCAGCCACCACTGGATGGCCACGGCCACCGGCAGCGGCGTGAGCGAGGCCAGCGCCAGGCGCCAGTCGGCCGCGAACAGCAGCACCAACGCAGCCAGCGGCACCATCGCCGCAGCGGCCGCATCGGGCAGCATGTGGGCGAGGAAGCCTTCCATCGCGTTGACATCATCGTTGAGCGTGCGCCGCAGGCTGCCGCTGCCGCGCTGGGCAAAGAAGGACATCGGCACCTCGCCCAGCCGCCGCGCCATCGCCACGCGCACGCGGTGCTGCACCGAAAACGCACCACGGTGGGCGAGCACATGGCTGACGGCCATCAGCGCCCAGCGCAGAGCCAGCAGTCCAAGTGCCCAGGCCAGCGACTGGCGGATCACCTGCGCGTCGGGCGTACTGGACAGCAGTTGCTGCACCACGCGGTACAGGCACCAGAACGGCGCCACGCTCAAGGCAGCCGAAGCGATGGCGGTGAGGGCGGCCAGGCCGAGCAGGCCTGGGGACATCTTCATCAGGCCGAGGAAACCACCGGACGGTGGTGCGTCGGCCAGTGGCGGGGTCGCCACATCGGTCATGGGGGATCTCCAGTTGCGACCCACACGACAGGCTGGCGGCGTGCTGGCAGCAGCGGATCGGATCAGCGCGGAATGCGTGCACACAGCCTATCGACCGCGCGCGCGCGGTGCGGCTGTGCGCCGCGCCGCTATCGCTGCACGATGCGCAGAATCAGATCACGTCGCTGCCGCATGGGCTCAGCGTGCGTAGAACCCCAGGAACATCGCCACCGCCGATTCGGCGACCTTGCGCCGTTCGACCGGGCCCAGCGGCGGCTGGCCCATGGTGACCTGCGGCCAGAACGCGAAGCCCTTCACCAGGCCCTGCAGCTGGTGGTCGGCGAATTCCGGATCAACCTCGCGCAGGCGCCCATCGGCGATGGCGGCGCGGATCCACGCGCTCACACCGCCTTCCTTTTCACCCATGCGGCAGACAATCGCCTGCGCACGCTCGGGCGAATGGATGATCTCTGCCATCGCCACGCGCGCCAGGTCGATGAAGTTGGCATCGCCCAGCAGGTCCAGCTTCTGCCCGATCAGCTGCAGCAGCTGCACGTCCAGCGGCTGGTCGGCGCGGTACGGCAGCACGACGGCGGCCATGCTGCTTTCCCACAGTTCTTCGAGGATGTGGCCGAACAGCTCTTCCTTGCTGGGGAAATGGTTGTAGACCGTGCGCTTGGAGACGCCGGCCGCCGCAGCGATGCGGTCCATGCTGGTCGCCTCGTAGCCGGCGCTGCGGAACTCCTCCACGGCCGCGCGCACGATGGCTTCGCGTTTGCGGTCGGTCAGGCGTTGCGGGGCACGGGACATGGCAGGGAACCAGGAAACTGAACAGATGCGCACATTTTACACCGACCGGTGTACTTTCCTGAAACCGGAAACTACACTGTGCAGTGTACCCAGCGGACGTCCCCGATGAAGCGCCTGCTCCTCATCCTCCTGATCGGAACCCTTGCCGTGACCGCCTATACCTTCTGCAAGTCGTGGTCCCTGCCCGACTTCCCTGATTCGCCGCAGTACCGTGATGGCCGGTTCCAGAATGTGCTGCCGAAACCGGCGATGGGCCTGCGCGCGGGCGTCGAGCTGTGGTGGACCTTCCTGTTCAACCGGCCCAAGGGCACCGTGCCGACCGACCCGATTCCAGTGCAGGCACTGGACCGTGCCACGCTGGACGCCGCACCGGACCGCAGCCTGTTCCGGCTTGGCCACTCCACGATCCTGCTGAAGCTGCGCGGCCAGTACTGGCTGACCGACCCGGTGTTCTCCGAGCGTGCCTCGCCGGTGCAGTGGATGGGCCCGGCACGCTTCCACGCACCGCCGATCAGCATTGAGGACCTGCCGCCGATCGCGGGCGTGATCCTCTCGCACAACCATTACGACCATCTGGACCATGCCGCGGTGATGCAGCTGGCCGGCAAGACCGCGCGCTTCATTGCACCGCTGGGCGTGGGCGACCAGTTGATCGCCTGGGGCGTGGATGCCGCCAAGGTCGAGCAACTGGACTGGTGGCAGTCCACCGAGGCCAATGGCCTGCGCCTGACCGCCACCCCGGGGCAACATTTTTCCGGCCGCGGCCTGGGTGACAGCGATCGCAGCCTGTGGGCCTCGTGGGTGATCCAGGACGGCGACTTCCGCATCTTCTTCAGCGGCGACACGGGCTACTTCGACGGCTTCAAGGCCATCGGCGAGAAGTACGGCCCGTTCGACCTGACGATGATCGAGACCGGTGCCTACGACAAGCGCTGGGCCTTCGTGCACATGCAGCCAGAGCAGACCCTGCAGGCGCACCTGGACCTGCGCGGCAAGTGGCTGCTGCCGATCCACAACGGCACCTTCGACCT
>DOKO01000003.1 GCA_003510825.1 Stenotrophomonas sp. | reverse complement strand
TCCGCGGCGAAGCCGTGGATCGGGTGCAGCTTGACCATCTTGTGGCCCAGGGTCTTGATGATCTTCCAGCCGCCCGAGGCGGTACCGGCAGCCATCACCACCGCGCAGGTCAGCACGATCCACATCGCGATGCCGTCACCGGCGTGCGCGTCCGGGTGCATGAAGGCCAGCCACGACGGCAGGTCGTTCAGTGCGCCGGTGGCTTCGGCACCGATCAGGGTCATGGCGATGATACCCATGGTCTTCTGCGCGTCGTTGTGGCCGTGGGCGAAGCCCATGTAGGCCGCCGAGGCGATCTGCGCCTTGCCGAAGAAGGCATTGACGATGCGCGGGCGCGCCAGGCGGCCGATGGCGCCGCCGATCTTGGCCAGGCCGGCGATGATCGCCCACAGCAGCACCATCACCACGATGCCGAGCAGGAAGCCGGCGATCGGCGAGGTGATCATCGGCACGAACACCTTCCACAGCAGGCCCTTGTTCTGCGCCCAGCTGCCCAGGCGCTCGGACCAGATCAGCGCGTCCCAGTTGTTGTGGGCCGCGGCCAGGCCGGCACCGCACAGACCACCGATCAGCGCGTGCGAGGAGGACGACGGCAGGCCCTTCCACCAGGTGATCAGGTTCCAGATGATGCCGCCCAGCAGTGCGCAGAGGATCACCTGCGGGGTGACATCCACGACGTTGGTGTTGAGCAGGCCCGAGGCGATGGTGAGTGCGACTGCGGTGCCGGTCAGCGCGCCGAGCAGGTTCATGCCCGCCGCCAGCATCACCGCCCAGCCGGGCGAGAGCACTTTGGTCGCCACCACGGTGGCAATGGAATTGGCAGTGTCGTGGAAGCCGTTGATGAACTCGAAGACGAGCGCGGCCAGGATCACCACCAGGACAAGGGTCAACATGCGGCGGCGTCCGTCAGCTGTTCTTCAAGACGATCTGGTACGCCACGACGCCCGCCTCGCGGCAGCGGTCGATGGCCTTTTCCAGGATCTCGAAGAATTCCTTCAGCAGGAACATCTGCAGGTTGTCGAGGCGGCCCGAGTAGATGTCGCGGTACAGCTCGAGCATCAGGCGGTCGGCCTCGTTCTCCAGCGAGCGCAGCTTCTCGTTCAGCGCGGTCATGCGGTCCAGATTCATGTGGCGCAGGTCGGCCACCATCTCCACCACCACGCCGGCCGCCTGTTCCAGCATCGCCGCGCGCGGCGCGAAGTCGATGTGTTCCAGGTGGGTCGTGGCCAGCGAATAGCGATCGGCGAACTTCTCGATCTGCTTCGGAATCTTGTACAGGGCCGAACCCAGCGCCTCGATGTCCTCGCGCTCGATCGGGGTCATGAAGCTATCCACCAGCGCCTGGCTGATCTTGTCCGAGGCCGCGCGCTCGCGCAGGCGGGCCAGCTTGAAGGCGTCCAGCGCCGGCTGGCGGTCGGCCTCGCGCAGCATCGAATGCAGTGCCTTGGCGGCGTCATTGGCCGCGACGGCAGCCTCATCGAGCAGGGTGTAGAACTGTTTGCCGGAACCGAAAATGGTCTGCAGAGAGAACATTGAGAAACCTGTCAGCCGTCGCGGGAAGGACGGCACCAGGACGAATTATGACGGCTAGATGACCATTCCGGGTATCCCCGCCCCCCAAGAGGGGGTGAAAACCCCCAACCTGAACAGGTAGTTGCCACCCTGCCATGGGCCTTTGCTAAGATGCCAGCGCGCCCCCGGGCGCACCTTATGGACGACGACCCTTACCCCCCTGCGCCGCGCCGGACCCCGTTCCTGAGCGCCTGCCGCCACCGCAAGCACCCGCCCTCCCTGCCACCAACCGGGGACGACGCCCGTGTTTGAAATGATCCTGATTGTTTTCGCGCTTGTTCTTCTGAACGGCTTCTTTGCCATGTCCGAGATGTCGGTCATGACCTCGCGCAAGAGCCGCCTGAAGCAGATGGCGGCCACCTCCAAGCGCGCAGCCAAGGCGCTGGAGCTCTCCGAGAAGCCCGAAAGCTTCCTGTCCACCGTCCAGATCGGCATTACCGTCATCGGCGTCCTGACCGGCTATCTGGGCGGTGAGGCACTCGGCGAAGCCTTCGGCGGCTGGATCGAGGGGCTGATGCCCGGCTTTGCCTATGCCGGCAAGATCGGCACCGTGCTGGCTGTCAGCCTGATCACCTTCATCACCCTCATCTTCGGCGAGCTGGTGCCCAAGCGCCTTGCCCTGACCCGGTCGGAGGCCATCGCCGGCCTGGTGGCCATGCCGATGAGCTGGCTGGCCAAGCTGGCCCTGCCCTTCGTCTGGCTGCTGTCCAAGACCACCCAGCTGATGCTGAAGGTGATGGGCCTGGGCCAGGACGAGGCTGCCCAGGTGACCGAAGAAGAGATCCGCATGCTGGTGGCCGAGAGCCACGAGGCCGGCGTGATCGACACCCATGAGCGCGACATGATGAACCGTGTCATGCGCCTGGGCGACCGCACCGCCGACAGCTTGATGACCCCGCGCAACCGCATCGCCTGGCTGGACACCCAGGCCGGGCTGGAGCGCAACCTGGAAATCATGGCCGAGCACGAGTTCTCGCGGTACCCGGTGCTGCGCGACAACGACATGGACGTGGTCGGCATCCTGGAACTGAAGTCGCTGGCCACGCGCATGGCGCGCGGCGACAACGCGCTGTTCCAGACCCTGCGCGAGCCGCTGTACGTTTCCGAATCGACCCACGCGATGAAGCTGCTGGAGATCTTCCGCGAGGAACAGCAGTCGATGGCGCTGGTGGTGGACGAGTACGGCGAGATCCAGGGCTTGGTGACCATCAGCGACCTGATGGGCGCGGTGGTCGGCCGCCTGCAGGCAGTGGAAAACGCCGACGAAGACGCGCTGGTGGTGACCCGCGAGGACGGCTCGCTGCTGGTGGATGGTTCGCTGCCGATCGAGGACCTTCGCGAACTGATCGGCAGCAACGAGCTGCCCGATGCCGAGGACGGCGACTACTACACGCTGGCCGGCATGTGCATCCACTACTTCGGCCGCATCCCGCACGCGGGCGAATACTTCGATTGGGCCGGCTGGCGCTTCGAGGTGGTCGACCTGGACGGCGCACGCGTGGACAAGCTGCTGCTGCGCACCCTGTCCGACGAGCAGGCCGATGAGCTCACCGCCTGAGTCAAACCAGGCGCCGCACGACGGATCGGGCGAGCCGCGCCCGATCTACCGCAACGAGGGTATCCGTACTCTGCTGGCGATGTTCGCCTCCGGCGACCCGGCCGAGCACATGCCACTCGGGCAGATCCTCAAGGACCTGCAGCAGAGCGCTTTCGGCGTATTCCTGTTCGTCGCCATCCTGCCCTCCTTCATTCCGATTCCGGGCATGGGCGGCGCGGTCAGCGGGCCGCTGGTGGTGTTGATTGGGCTGCAGATGCTGCTCTGCCGGCGCAAGCCGTGGCTGCCGGGTTTCATTGCCCGCCGCGGGCCAAAGCGCGGCACCATGCACAACTTCCTGGATCGCATCGATCGTCCGCTGCGCCGGTTGGACCGGATGCTGTCGCCGCGCATGCCGCAGCTGCTGATCCCGCTGCCGGCGCATGCGTTCACCGGCCTGCTGCTGGTGCTGCTGGGCGTACTGCTGTCGCTGCCGATCCCGTTCACCAACTTCCTGTTCGGCTTCCAGCTGCTGTTGTTCGCGCTGGCGCTGCTGGAACGCGATGGCGCGTTGATGATGTTCAACTGGGTTGCCGGGCTGGTGGCGATCGCCTTCTTCGGTTTCAGTTCCGGGCAGCTGGTGGGCTATACGGTGGAGCTGTTCCAGCGCTGGTTTTGAGTGCCGGCCGCTGCGCTCGCCGGGCATGGCCCGGCGCTACCTTCCACACGGCATGATCATCCACGCATGGCGTGGATCTACTGGATCATGCGGGGCGCATGGCCGCATGCAGAAGCAGTAGATCCACGCCATGCGTGGATGAAGCAGCGGTAGCGCCGGGCCATGCCCGGCGGAATTGCTCACCGCAGGTCAATGAACCCGTTGTCGCCCAGCTGCGCGGGCTCGTCCTGCACCGCCGACAGCACGAAGCTCAGCGCCTTGCCCAGCAGCGTGCCGGGGCCATCCCAGTATTCCGCCGAATCGGCGCGCACGTGGATCAGTCGCAGGTTCGGATCATCCTTGCCGCCCGGGAAGAACAGCTTCATCGCGGGCGACCACAATTCCTCGATCTTCGCGCGGTCATCGACGATGCGCGCACGCCCGGCCACCGACACGTAGGTGTTCTTCGACGCCGAGGCGTAGGCCACGTTGACCCGCGGGTTGAGCGCGATCTCGGCCACCTTCGGGCTGTCGGCGGCGGTGGCGAACCAGAGGTCGCCATCGAAGGCGACCTGCTGGGTGCCCAGCGGGCGGCTGTACAGGCGGCCGTCGACGCCGACGGTGGTGAACATCGCCACCTCCACGTCCTTGATCAGTTCGGCCAGCTGGGCAATGTGTTCGGCGCGGGAATCGGCCATGGTGGGGGCTCCGGTTGCAGGAGCCCCCATCAGACCCGGCGCGGCTGCAATGCGCCGTGATGCCGATGTTCAGCCCGCGTGGCGGGCGTGCCAGGCCTGCATCGCCAGCTCGAACGAGCGCAGGCGCGCGCGGTGGTCGTACAGGTTGGCGGTCAGCATCAATTCGTCGGGCTTGTGGCGGTCGACGAAGGCGGCGATGCCCTCGGCCACCTGCTGCGGATCACCCAGCACGGTGCAGGCCAGCGCGCGCTCCACGCCCAGCTTCTCGTGCGGTTCCCAGAAGGTCTCGATGTCGTCGATCGGCGCCGGAATCCGGCCCGGGCGACCGCGACGCAGGTTTACGAAGCTCTGCTGCTGGCTGGTGAACAACCGGCGCGATTCGGCTTCGCTGTCACTGGCGACGACATTCAGCGCCAGCATCGCGTGCGGCTGCTTGAGCGTGGCCGAGGGGCGGAATTCGCGGCGATAGACGGCCAGCGCTTCGTCCATCGAATCGGGTGCGAAGTGCGAGGCGAAGGCATACGGCAGGCCCATCGAGGCGGCCATGCGCGCGCCGAACAGGCTGGAGCCAAGGATCCAGGTCGGCACCCGCAGGCCACCACCGGGTACGGCCTGCACGGCCTGGCCGGGCTGCACCGGTTCGAAGTAATGCAGCAGCTCGCGCACGTCCTGCGGGAACTGGTCGGCGCTGTCGAAGTAGCGGCGCAGGGCGCGCGCGGTGGGCTGGTCGGTGCCGGGCGCACGGCCCAGGCCGAGATCGATGCGGTCGGGGTACAGCGACGCCAGCGTGCCGAACTGCTCGGCCACCTGCAGCGGCGCGTGGTTGGGCAGCATGATGCCGCCGGAGCCGACGCGGATGCGCTTGGTGCCGCCGGCCACGTGGCCGATCAGCACGGCGGTGGCCGCGCTGGCAATGCCGGGCATGTTGTGGTGTTCGGCCAGCCAGTAGCGGCGGTAGCCCAGCGCATCGGCGTGCTGGGCCAGTTCCAGCATGTTGGCGAAGGCGGCGGTGGTATCGCTGCCCTCGCAGACCGGGGCCAGGTCGAGGATCGACAACGGGATCATCAGGCGTATTTCCGTCACAAGATGTCCCCTTGCATGGGGTCGGGACGGGGCGACGGCCAGTGACGGTGGCAGGATGCTGATTCCTGCGGGGCGGGTTCAGGGCCTGCCGGGCCTGGTAGGGCCGAGCCCATGCTCGGCTGCTTTTCACCGCTCAACGGCAGCCGAGCATGGGCTCGGCTCTACAGAGTCGCGCGGTCAGAACGCGCTGGGGCGCGGCTCGGCCAGCGGTTCGTCGACCATCGGCTGCAGCGCCGCATCCAGCGCCACGCGCTCATCGAACACGAAGCAGCGGCCTTCGTAGCCCTCGCCGCCCACTTCCTCGAAGTAGCCCAGGATGCCGCCGTCCAGCTGCAGCACGTTGTCCATGCCGTCGTTGACCATCCACAGCGCCGCCTTCTCGCAGCGGATGCCGCCGGTGCAGAAGCTGACCACGGTGCTGTCCTTCAGCGCCTCGCGGTGCGGCGCCAGGGCCTCGGGCAGGTCGGTGAACTTGTGGATGGGCAGCACCAGCGCGTCCTTGAACGTGCCGTACTCCACTTCCTGCAGGTTGCGCGTATCGAGCATCACCACCGGCTTGCCGGCATCGTCGTGGCCCTGGCGCAGCCAGCGCTGCACGGTGGCCGGGTCCACCGCCGGCGCACGCGGGTAGTCCAGCGGCTGGCCGTCATCGCGGCGGAAGCTGATGATCTCGTCCTTGACCTTGGCCTTCAGCCGCGCGAACGGCTGGTGCTCGCTGAAGCTGGTCTTGACCCGCATGTCGGCAAAACGCGCATCGGTATGCACGGCGGCGTAGAAACCCTCGATCGCCGTCGGCGCACCGGCCAGGAACAGGTTCAGGCCCTCGCCCGCCACCAGGATCGTTCCGCGCAGCTCCGCGGCCTCGGCGCGCGCCAGCAGCTGGTCGCACAGGACCTGGGGGGCGTCGATGACGGCGAAGTGGTAGGCAGCGGTATTGGCGATCATCCCGCCATTTTAGCGCCTCGCGCCCGAACAGGCAGATTCAGGGGTCAGAGCCCTCTGCGCAGCAGAGGGATCCGACCCCGGCAGATACCCGGAGCCTGTCAGGGGCGGGGCGGTGTGGGCTTGCGGGGTGTGAGCCGCATGG
>DOKO01000102.1:749-18413 GCA_003510825.1 Stenotrophomonas sp. | reverse complement strand
TGGCCTGGCCGTCATGGGGCGGCAGGGCCTGGGGCAACTGCTGCGCGCCCCCTTCGGCAGGCTGCCCCTGCGGCTGCATCATTCGATCCACCGAACCCAGCACGACCCGCGACAATGCCTGGTCGGCAATGTTGAGCAGGCTTCCGCGCGCCATCGCGCCGGTCGAGGGATAGACGGTGTAGGCACGCGCGGGGTCATTGCTGGGCACATAGACCGGCGCCGTGTTCTGCGCCACGATCCGCGCTTCCATCGGCGACACGCTCTGCGGGTGGTGTTCGACCTTGACCACGCGGCGCTCGCCGCGGTTGATCACGTCGATGGGGGCCACGCCATTGCTGGCCAGCTGCTGCCCACGTCGCATCGAGTCATAGATCTTCTGCACGTAGCCGTGGCGGAAGCCGGTCTCGAAATTGCCCGAGTAGTAGCAGCTGAAGGACTTGCCCCAGTCCTGCCCCGAGCGCTTGTAGCACTCGGCCAGGATGCGCGAACCGGCCTGCAGGTTGGCGCACTGCTGGAACGCCTTTTCGTAGGAATCCAGGCCGTACTTGCCGAGGTTGTAGCGGTTGACCTGGGCCAGGCCGACCGAGAAGTTGTAGCCCTTCTCTTCCAGCATGCGCACCGTCGCCAGCGCTTCATCCAGCGCCTTGGGCTGCCGCGCCAGGGCGCCGCCCACCACGCCGATGGCATAGGGGTTGCGCGATGATTCGACATTGATGACGTGCTGCATCACGTCCATGGAGACGGCCATTTCCGGGCACGCCATCATTTCCAGACCTGGGAGCATGGTTCAGCCCTCCTGCCCCTGGGCACGCCCAGGATTGAAGTCGATGCCGGTGATGTAACGCGCGCCGGCATGCGCCTTGATGTGCACGACGATGTCGATGGTCATCATCAGTAGACGCTTGATGACGTTGAATTCCAGGCCGGAGCCTTCGGTGGACGCCTTGACCATCAGCGCCAGCTGGTCCCAGGTCTGCTCCGGGCTGCCGGCGTGGCAGCTGGTGATCGAACCGGGGTGGCCGGACGCGCAGTTGCGGATGAAGTAGAACGCTTCATCGCCGCGCAGCTCGGCCAGGATGATGCGCTCTGGCTTCATGCGCAGGCAGGCTTCCATGCAGCTCTTGGCGGTGACATTGCTGGCGCTCTGCCCGCCCTTGGAATACAGCAGGTGCACCACGTTGGGCTGGGTCAGGAACAGTTCGCGGGCATCCTCGATCGTGACCAGCCGCTCGCTGTCCGGAATGTGGTTGACCAGCGCCTTCATGAAGGTGGTCTTGCCGCTGCCGGTCGCGCCGGACACGACGATGTTCTTGCGGTACATCACCGCGCGCCGGAAGAACTCGGCGTACTCGCGGGTGTGCCGCAGCTCCAGCAGCTCGCGGTCCTGCTCGCTCAGGCTGCCATCCTGTTCGAGGATCTGGGCGAAGAAGCCGTCCTCGTGGTACTGGGTGAGCGACTTGGTGTGCTTGGACGGCAGGCGGATGGTGATCGACACCTTGCCTGCGTCACAGGCCGGCGGAATCACGAACTGCGCACGCTGCCCGGTCGGGAAGGTCAGTGACACGACCGGGTCCGCATCGGTGATGCGCTGCCCGGTATTGCTCTCGTTGACCACCGCGGTGCAGAACTGCCGCGCCCGCTCGAAGGTCAGGCCCGGCACGTCCACGCGCTGCCACCCTGCCCGCGTCTCCAGATACAGCTCACCCGGACGGTTGATGCAGATTTCCGTCACTTCAGGCGAAGTCATGTACTCGGCGATGCCCAGCACTTCGTACTGATAGCGCAGGAAATCGCTGGAGACGAGGGCGAGGGGTGACACTTCGGCGTCCATGGTCGTTCTGTCGGTTACCGGCGTGGGTTGAGCACGTTGGTGAAGTCAACGTCCTTGGCGACGTAGACGTTCACGATGGTGCCCTGGTTGATGGTGACCGTCGGCGGACGGTTGGAGCTGTTCAGCGCGTCATTGGCCAGCCGCTCCATGGTGCGTGCGGTGGCACTCTCATAGGGCGACTGCACGGCGAAGCCGTTGCTGCCGACGGTGGTGGTTTCCGGGCCATGCTCGGCTGCCGCGTACTTGAACGCGTCGGCGATCAGGCTGACCATCAGCGCCGAGGCGATGCGGCTACCCCAATGTGCGCTGTACTGGCCGGGATGACCGGCACCGCCCAGCTGGTCCACGCCCGGGCTGGACATGGCGACGTCGATGCCATTGGGAGTGGTGACGCGGTCCCAGATGACTTCCACGCGCTTGCCCTTCGGGCCACCGGCATAGGCACCGTAGATCTTCGAGCCCTTCGGCAGCAGCAGGCTGCGGCCATTGATCGAGTAGACCGGCTCGGTCAGCAGGCAGGAGGTGTAGCCCGACAGGTCGGTGATGATGCGGGTTTCCAGGACGCAGCGCAGGTAGGTGCCGCGCACCAGCAGCGCGTCCGGGCTCTGGATGTAGGTGGCGCTGGAAACGTCCTCGACGTCCGGGCCGCGACGCTCCTTCTGCGGTGCCTGCTGGTTCGGCATCATGTTGGCCAGCAGAGCCTGGCGGGTCTGCTCGTCGATGGCCGAACGCTGGCCCGGCATGCCCGGACGATTGCCCGCGCCGATCGCAGCGTCATCGCTGCCGGAAATGCGACGCTCCAGCAGGGTCGGACCACGCGGCTGCACCGGCTCGCCCCGCGAGGCGATCGGAACCAGCTCCTGGTTCTGACGCGGCGGATCGGGCAGCATCGGAATCGGCGGCATGGTTTCGGCCGGCGGCGGCGTGGCAGCCTGCTGCGCAGCCGTCAGGTTGGGCAGTTCCGGGGTGGAAGTGCGGGCCACTTCACGCTGCTTGGCCGCACCCTCAGGGTCTTCCTGGCCGCCACGGAACAGCAGGAAGCCCATGGCCACCAGCAGCACGAGGATACCGCCCAGGAACAGCAGGGCCTTGCGATTCAGGCGCTGCTCTTCAGCCGAGCGCAGCTGCGGGGCACCGGCATCCAGGTCAGGCGCTGCCTGCGTCTGGGTGTTTCCGTAGTACGGGTTGGAGGGCGGCTCCTGGCCCGCCGGGCCCTGCCCGTACGGCGACGGATTCGGGTCGTTGTCCGGAGTGTTCTGCTGGCTCATTTCTTCACGTTCCTTCGCAGGCCGACGACGTAGTCGCCGTGGCGGATGACCAGGTACGGGTACGTCCCGTGCACGATCAGCGTGTTGCCCTCAACGGTGGTGTTGACCACGAAGTCCTCACCGTATTCCTTCTCGCGCCCGAAGACAGCCGGGAAAATGCCCGTCTTGTACTCCGGCGAATTCGGCAGCTTGAGGTAGGTGAAACGGCCGTCGTCGTAGGCGTGCACCGGAATCAACCACCCCATCTTCTTCGCCTTGCTGGTCGAATAGGAGTAGTTGAAGTTGTACTGGCGGTCCTTGGCCAGCTCGGTGCTCAGCAGCGGCTTGGCTTCTTCTTCCACCGCTTCCTGGGCCACGCCGAACACGGTCTCATTCGGGTAGACGAAGTCGATCTTGTACTGCACGCCGGCACGGCGGGCCTGTTCCAGCTGGCGCCAGTCGGTCGCCACCACCTTCAGTTCGAAGATGTAGGAATGGGTCTCGGTGCGCACCATCATGTTGGTGTCGACGTCGACGTTCTTCGGCTTGAGGTAGAAGACGTTCTCCCGACGGGTCAGTTCCCAGCCACTGCTGAAGCCGGTGCTGTAGTCGAGGATCTTCTCGTTCGGACTCAGCTCGATCTGGGTGGTCAGACCCAGGCCGGTACGAACCGGGTAGATCCGGTCCTTCTCATACTCGTATCGGTCCACTGCCTGCGCCATCGCCGTGGTGGAAAACACCAGCGACAGCAACGACAGCAGCGCCAATGCGCTCCCCCTGACTTTTCGACTACTCATCGGTTGCTTGCTCCATCAGCATTTCCGGTGGATTGGTTCTGTGCGCGGTTCATTACCCACCCCGCATCGGTTGCGCCTGCGGGGGCTGCATGCCCTGCGGCTGGGCTTGCATCGGCTGGCCCTGAACTGGCTGGCCCTGCATCGGCTGCCCCTGAACTGGCTGCCCCTGCATCGGCTGGCCCTGCATCGGCTGGCCCTGTATCGGCTGACCCGTGGCCGGATCGACCATCGGCGCCGCGGCCGGGCCGTTCGGGTCGTACATGCCCTGTGCCTGCGCTGCAGCCTGCTGCGCCTGCTGCGCTGCATCCGCCTGCTGCTGCATCGCGCCCTCGTCGGGCACCGGCACGCCGCGGGCGTAATCGTTGTCGACGCGGTACTCGGTAACCTGGAAGGCCAGCGGATTCAGCACACGATCCTGCTCGGACAACGCCAGGTTCTGGTTGTACTCAAAGCGCATGGTCACCAGCTGGTTGTCCAGATAGGTGGTAACGCCCGTACGCTTGTCCAGCAGGCTGCGTTGGATGCGCACGGATGCACCGCGGAAGCTGCCGTTGGCCTGCGCAGCCAGCGGCGTGATGCTGAGGATCTTCACGCGTATGGCCTTGCCGCGGCCATACATCACGAACGGGTTCTGCGGATTGTTGCCCGCATAGCGCTGTTTCATGCTCGCGCCCACCGCATCGGTGGACATCACGAAGACCAGTTCCCAGTCACGCAGGCCCATCACCGCCGCATCGTAGGACTCGCGTGCCAGCACGTACTGGGCCACGTTGCTGCGGTTGACCGCTTCGTTGGTGGTGATGGTCTCGCCCTGGAACGTGCCGCGCAGGCGCGCCACGGTGGCGGTGCCGGTGTAGGCGTCAGCCATCACCAGGAACGGCACTTTTTCCTTCAGCGGCAGCATGTAGTAGTAGCCACCAGCGAGGGCCAGTGACATCAGCAACGATGCGGTCGCCACCCACCAGGCGCGCCGCTCGCTGCGGCGTGCCATGTCGGCCACGGTGATCTCATAGCTGACCGCCTTGGCGACCGACTGCTCGACCTTCTGGCTGTTGCCTGCATCCTTCTTGCGGAACATGGATTCTTCCGTACTGCTGAAACATCAATGGGTGCGGCACCCCTGCGTCAGGCGCGGGGAGCGGCATGTTCGATGGTTTCCTGGATGACTCAGCTGCCGCTGTTCGGATCAGGGCCCTGGGCCGACGCGGTCGGCGTCGATCCGGCGCTCTGCACGACGATCTGGTTGCCGACGATGGACACCGAAACGCCCTGCGCCGAGTAGGCCGACGTGACATCGATCACGGCCTGCTGCGCGTTGGTCGTATCAATCCGCGTCACCGCTCCGTAGAGGGTGAAATCCGAGCTGAGGCGATAGTCCAGCGTGCGGCCGGAATCCTTGGCCCAACGGTCGAGCATGCCCTTGAGCGTGCCGTCCATGGGCGAGGCCTGGTACACGTAGCTGGAATACAGCGGAATCTCGGTGGGGGTTTCCGCGAAACGGTTGACCGGCTTCCACCGGCCGCCGAAATCGGGTGCGGGCTTGGTAGCACATCCGGCTACCATCAACGCCGCCGCTGCGGCGATGGACAACTTTGCGATAAACGCCTGATTCATACGGGCTTCACTTTGACGTACGAAAAAGCAGTCCCGATGTTGGTCCCCTGGCTGTCCGGTGCTACATGGCGCACACCGAAAACGCGGTGGATACGCGGCATTGCTGCACGCGCCCACGACGGCTCCCCTGCAGCTCGAAAGCTGCCAACCAGGTTGTGGAAAACGGCATCAGAAACACCGCCCTCTCACACCCTCACCAACGTCGGAACCATCCCTGTTCCCATGGCTGAAACTCCTGGCCACTCTGAAAGCAAGCTGAATCTTGAAGATTCCCAAGCTGTGCATAGACTCGCACAGCCACGCGTCAATTCAATGTCAGACAAGTCTGAATTGCCTAAACGTATGGCGTTTTCTTGACGCTCCTCACGATTTCACTTCAATGAATTCGTGCGTGGATCACACTTCACGGAGCTGAACTTAAACATCCAGAAGTGGAGCTTCGACTTTCGGCAGTAGACGCGATGTGAAGTATTTATCTTTGTAGTAGCGGATCTTGTCGCACTTCACCGGATGCGGGATGCCTTCGTAAAGGAACACTTCCTTGTCCGGGCCCATCGCCTTCAGCTCCTGCGGCAGCATCAGCGCACGACGCTCCTCGGTGAAACTGTGGGTCTTTTCACGCGCGTGGGTGACGTTCTTCTTGCGGATGGTGGTGTAGCCCAGCATGTCCGAATAGTCGTTGGCATCCTGCTGCTCACGCGGTGCGTAGAGGATCTGCAGCGCGTGGTTGGTGATGATGGTGCGGGAGATCTCCCGGCCATAGGTCGCGTCCAGCTGCGACATGCTCTGGATGATCGGCAGCAGGCGCACGTTGTAGCCGGCCATGTAGGACACCGCCGAGGCGATGATGTCGACCTTGCCGATCGAGGTGAATTCGTCCATCAGCAACAGGCACTGGTACTTCAGGTCCGGATTGGACTTGGGCAGTTCCTTGGTGTTGAGGTTGATCAGCTGACTGAAGAACAGGTTGATGATCAGGCGGCTCTCGGCCAGCTTGTTGGGCTGGATGCCGATGTAGATGGTCATTTTCTTCCTGCGCACGTCGGTGAGCAGGAAGTCGTTGGTACTGGTCGCCTTGTCCAGCACCGGATTGACCCAGGCGTTCAGCGGTTCCTTGAAGGTGCCCAGGATCGAGGCGAAGGTCTCGTCGGCCTGGGACAGCATGTTGGCGAACGCCGAGCGCGCATTGCTGCTCAGGAACGGCCGTTCGGACAGGCTCTTCAGGAACTTCTTGAGGTCGGTGCCATCGCCCGAGGACAGGCGGTACACCGCGCCCAGCGTGGGCGTGCCCTGGCCGCCGGGGAAGCCGCTGGCGCGCTCGTCATCCCAGTTCTCGAACAGGTACAGGGTGAAGGCGATGAAGGCGTTGCGGGCCTGGCTGACCCAGAACTTCTGGTCCTCGGCACCATCGGGGTACAGCATGGCGCCGATGCTCATCAGGTCCGAGACGCGGAAGGCCGGGTCGTCGGAGACGTAACTGAGCGGATTCCAGCGGTGCGTGCGGCGGTCTTCGGCGAAGGGATTGAACAGGAAGATCTCCTGCCCCTGGCTGGCGCGCCAACCACTGGTCAGGTCGAAGTTTTCCTGCTTGATGTCCAGCACCACCAGCGACTCGCCGTACTCGAGCAGGTTCGGGATGACCACGCCCACGCCCTTGCCCGAGCGGGTCGGCGCGGCCAGGATCACGAACTGCTGGCCGTCCAGTCGTACCAGCTTGCCGCCATGGCTGCCGACCACGATGCTCTGGTCGGTCTTCTTGTACAGGCCGTGCTTGGCCAGGTCGGAACCGGTGGCAAAGCGTGCGTCGCCATGCAGCGACTTCTTCTCCTTCTTCAGCAGCCACACCAGGCTGCCCACCAGCACGATCAGCAGCGGCAGGCCGAAGCCCAGGTAGCCGGCCCACTTGATCTTGCCCACAAACGGCGCAACCTGCGGCTGGCCCAGCGCGTTGTAGTACTGGTAATAGGTATTCCAGGTGAACAGCTTGGTGTCCAGGCCAAGCAGCAACAGCGTCAGGTAGCCGGACAACGCGAAACCAAGCAGCAGGGCGACCACCGTAGCGATGGCGATGGTCAGGAACTTATTACTGGGCAACACCCGAATCCTCCATGATGCGCACTGAGGCGCGACGGCCTAGCGGCGGCGTCGTTGCGACGCCCGTTTCCGCAGGTTGGTTTCATTCTCCAGCCCGGGCTCGATGCCCTCTTCACGCTCCAGCACCTCCAGGTACCGGCGCGCTTCGGCCAGCGACATCAGATCGGTCAAGCGTTCCCCGTCATCGGCGATGACCGCGTGACCGATTACATCGCCGGGAGCGTACACCGGCGCGTGGGTCACCGCTACCAGCCGATAGCGGCCGCGCAGCTCGAGTTGATGCGTGTACTCCTGCATGCATTCTTCTCCGTGATGGCGTTCACATCTCGTGCCCGCGTCAGGCGATGATGCCGCCCCTGCCGTGGTGGCGGCATGCAGGCGACGCAGACGACAATACATATCCGCGCACCGGAGAATGTCATGGATTGGATCGCACGCGCCCGCGCACTGGCCACCGAAGCCCACGCCGGGCAGGTCGACAAGGCCGGCCAGCCCTACATCGGCCATGTGGGCCGGGTGGCAGCCCGCGTCCGCGGCGACGCCGATGCTGAAGTGGTGGCCTGGCTGCACGACGTGGTGGAGGACTGCCCCGGATTTGCCGCGCAGGTGCAGGCATTCCCGCCAGCAGTACAGCACGCGGTCCAGCTGCTGAGCCGGAACACCTTGGCCGACCCCGACCACTATTACGTGCACATTGCCGCCGACCCGCTGGCGCTGAAGGTGAAGCTGGCCGATATCGCTGACAACGCCGATGAAGACCGTCTGGCCGACCTGGACACCGCCACCGCCGAGCGCCTGCGCGTGAAATACCGGCACGCGCTGGCCCAGCTTGCCGCCCTGCCCGGGCCGCCCGCTCCATCCATCGAACACTGATTTACCCGTGCGCGGGTGCCGCTGCTGCGGTGCAGCAGTACAATGGGCGGCTCCCCCCGCCCTGCCCGCCCCCCGCATGAGCCCCAATTCCCCTCTGGCCGCGCGGCTGACGCCGCGTCAGCGCACCTGGATCATCCTTGCCCTGTCGCTGGGTGGCTTTGCCATCGGTACCAGTGAATTCGCCAGCATGGGCCTGATGCTGGAGATCAGCCGCGGCCTGTCGATCAGCGAGACCCAGGTCGGCCACCTGATCAGTGCCTACGCCATCGGCGTGGTGGTCGGCGCGCCGATCCTCGCCTTCATCGGCGCTTCGTTCCCGCGCCGCAAGCTGCTGCTGGCGCTGATGGGCTTCTACGCGGTGGGCAACCTGGCCAGCGCCCTGGCCCCCAACTACGGCACCATGCTGATCGCCCGCTTCGTCGCCGGCCTGCCGCATGGCGCCTACTTCGGCGTGGCGATGCTGGTGGCCGCGGCCATCAGTCCGGCCGGCCAGCGTGGCCAGGCAATGTCGCGGGTGCTGCTCGGCCTGTCCATCGCGATCCTGATCGGCAACCCGCTGACTACCTGGCTGGGCCAGCAGCTGAGCTGGCGCACGGCCTTCGCCCTGGTCAGCGTGCTGGCCATCGCCACGGTGGTGATGATCGCCCGCTTCCTGCTACCCGACCCGGACGAGGTGCGTACCTCGCCGATGCGTGAGCTGCGCGCGTTCAACACCACCCAGGTGTGGCTGGCGCTGGGCATCGGCGCGGTCGGCTTCGCCGGCATGTTCTGTGTCTTCACCTACCTCGCGCCGACCCTGGTGCAGGTGACCGGCGTTGCCGAATCGTGGATGCCGCTGGCCGTGGGCGTGTTCGGCATCGGCGCGATCATCGGCAACATCGCCGGCGGCTGGCTGGTGGACAAGTTCCACTTCAATGCCGCCGCCGTCGTGCTGGTGTGGTCCATCGTGATGCTGCTGCTGTACCCGCTGGCCGCGCAGTCGGTGTGGACCATCGGCCCGATGATCATCACCGTGGGCACCATGGGTGCGCTGGCCGCCGTGCTGCAGACCCGCCTGATGGACGTGGCCGGCGAGGCGCAGACACTGGCCGCCGCCTCCAATCATGCAGCCTTCAATACCGCCAACGCGCTGGGCCCGTGGCTGGGCGGCATGGCCATCAGCGCCGGCTTCAGCCCGGCCACCACTGGCTATGTCGGCGCAGCCACCGCGATCGGCGGTCTGCTGCTGTGGGGCGTGTCGATGCTGGTCGACCGCCGCCGCAAGGCTGCCTGAGGCCCTGCACGCAGCCCTTGCCGGTGGCAGGGGCTGTGCCCACGCGGCTGGATTTGACCTCGCCACCGCATCGGGCTGACGGGGTCATCACAGGTGAAAGTGTGACGATGAATGCACCTTCTCCCTGCCCCCCCTTCCCTCATGTCGGACACCGGTCATTTCGCCATTCGCGCCTTCGAGGCCGTCTTCAACATGGCCGGCGGGGTGGAACGCATCACGTCGCTGACGGTGACCTGCAACCACTGCGAGGCCACGACCTCGTCCACCGAAGGCAACCTGCTGCACCTGCCCGGCGGCACCCTGTTCCGCTGTGACGACTGCGGTTGCCACCAGGCAGTGAGCAATGCACGCGTCGCCGACTGGCAGCTGCCGCGCGTGCTGGGCGTATGAACATGGACGCGTCGCTGACCGATGCACAGCGCCGGATCCTGCAGGCCATTGCCGATGCGGAACGCGTGGACAGTGACGCCGCCACCTGGGCTGTCACGGCAGGCTTTGCCGTGCAGGCCGAAGACGGCGACATCGACCTGACCCCGCGCGGACGCGACGCCCTGCAGGCACATCCGCCGCGCTGAGGCGGCGACGGAGCGGGCATGCGGCGTTTCGTGCAGGCCTTCGTGGATGTGGACAGCTTTGCTGCTGCCCTGCCCGGCGACGTGTCGGCAGCACTGGCAACGGCAGATGCGCGCTACAACATCGGCAAGGACGGCCACGCCTGGGTCTGGGCGGCAGGCGCCGCCGATGCGAAGGCCACGACGGTCGTTGCGGAGATGCAGTGGGGCCTGGTGCCGCGCTGGTCGAAGCAACCCTCCACGCCCTACACCACGGTGACTGCCCGGCTGGAGCGCGCCCCGCGCAGCCGCATCTTTGCCGATGCCTGGAGCAAGCGGCGCTGCATCGTGCCGATGACCGGCTATTTCAAATGGGACCGGCAGCGACGACCGCCGTGGCCGATGTTCGTCCAGCGCCAGGATGGATTGGCGCTGCTGGCGGCCGGGCTGTGGGAGCATTGGCAGGACGAGACCGGCGACATGCGCGACACGTTTTCGATCCTGACCGATGGCAACCCGGCGATTCCGGCCCCGCTGTCTGCCGATGGGCCGGTGTTTGTGGAGCCCGCGGCCGCGGCGGCCTGGCTGAGGGGCGAGCTGACCACCCCGGCGCAGCTGCGACGGCATGCACATACCGCGGCGCTGGAGGCTGTGTATGTGGGCCTGGGTATTCGCGATGCGCGACGCGATGACTACACCCTGCTGGAGCCGGTGGACCCGGACGCTGCGGGTCCCGACGACGCGCTGCCCGATTGGGATGGCGATGCGCTGGATGACGATGCGTGAGCGATGGGTGTGGGGTCGGATCCCTTGCCAGAGGCAAGGGCTCTGACCCCAGCGCCTGATTGGAGATCCGGGGTCAGAGCCCTTTCCGTTGGAAAGGGCTCTGACCCCTTCGCCGCCCTCCCGCTGAACCGCAAAAAACACATGGCGTGGATGTGGCTTGCTGCACAGTGCAGCCCATGTATCAACGCCCCGCCCCTGCCCGCCATGATGCCGTCGCCCTGCAGGCCGGGATGCTCGGCAGCGTACTGGGTGTTGGCCTGTTCAAAGCACTGGCGATGTCCGGCGTTGTATCCGGCTCGCTGATGGGCATGGGCCTGTGGCTGCTGGCCTGCACCCTGCTGGGCGCCTGGGCATTGGCCGCCGGCCTCGCCTGCCTGGCCCTGAGCCGGCGCGTGTTCGTGCTGATGCTCGCGCTGTCGGCGGTGTTCGTGCTCTGCATTGCCTGATCCGCAGGCGCTTCCAAAAAAATCCGAACTGCGGCGCTAAAGCTTCAGCCTGCGCCGCCGCTACCGTTGTACTGCTTGCCGGGACTCTCTCCTGTGCAGACACGCCCGGCAGTCGGGCCTACAACGACTACCGGATTTCACAAAATGAACACGCTGCGCCGCTTCAAGGTTGGCACCCGCCTCACTGCGGGTTTTTCCATCCTGCTCCTTCTGATCGCCACCATTCTTGCGATCGCCCTGCACAGCAACTACCAGCAGCGCCAACAGTTCGACAACGCGGTGAACGTGCGCGTGACCCGTATGGGCGAGCTGTACGACATGCTCATCATCAACAAGGAACTGCTGCTCCTGCGCCGCGACATGCTGATCAAGCGCGGGCAGGGCCTGGAAGAGGATCTTGCCAAGGCGCACGCGATGTCCGCGCGGTATGACCAGATCTGGGCCCACTTCACCGAACGCCCGGCCACCAGCCCGCTGGCCGAATCGATGCGCGGCAAGGTCGCGCAGAAGCAGCAGGCTACCGTTGCACTCAACCGCGACCTCGATGCAGCGATGCAGGCGGGCGATTTCGATGCCGCCAGCACGAAGCTGCTGACCCGCGCCGGCCCCGCGGCTGCCGACTGGAACGCGGCGCTCGCCGAGTTCGCCGATCTGCAGCAGAAACTGGTGGAAGAAGCCGCCGGGGACATGCAGGCGCTGGCCGCCAGGACCACGGCACTGCTCAGCCTGTTTGGCGTCCTCAGCCTGGGTCTGGGCATCATCGCGGCGTGGCTGATCTCGCGCAGCCTGACCCGGCCGCTGGCGCAGGTGCAGGCGTCGATCAATGCGGTTACCCGTGGCGACCTGAGTGTCCGCCACCGGGATGACAGCCCCGACGAAGTGGGCCAGATGCTGCGCGCCACCGACGGCATGGTCGGCCTGCTGCAGCGCTTCTCGCAGCAGACCCAGCTGATGATCGGCAAGCATGCCGCCGAGGACATCAGCCACCGCATGCCGGTGGATTTCCCCGGCGTCTACGGCGAACTGGCGCAGGGCATGAACACGATGGTGTTCGAGCACCTGGATGCAATCGTCGATGCCATCGAAGTGTTGAACCAGTATGCGCAGGGTGACCTGAGCCGCGACGCACAACGCCTCCCTGGCAGCCGCGCGATCCTGCACGAATCGATGGATGCGGCCAAGGCCAGCCTGCATGCGATCAACCAGGACATCCAGCGCCTGGCCACCGCAGCAGCGGCGGGCGACTTCAGCGTGCGTGGCGATGCCACGGCCTACCGTCACGATTTCCGCCGCATGATCGAGGACCTCAATCGCCTGATGGCCACCGCTGATGGCAGCCTCGGCGCGTTGTCCAAGGTGCTCGCTGCCATGGCCGAGGGCGACCTGACCCGCCGCATCGAGGGCGACTTCCAGGGCGTGTTCGCCACCATGCAGCGCGACACCAACCGCACCGCGGAGAATCTGGCGGCCATCATCCGCCGCATCCAGGAAGCCTCCGGTTCGATCGCCAGCGCGTCCGATGAGATCGCCGCGGGCAACGCCGACCTGTCACGGCGTACGGAAAGCCAGGCTGCCAACCTGGAAGAGACCGCGGCCTCGATGGAGGAGCTGACCTCCACCGTGCGCCAGAATGCCGAACACGCACAGCAAGCCGATGCGGCCTCGCGCAGCGCCGGCGAAGCCCTGCAGCAGACCGCCCAGGCGGTGCAGGACGTGGTTCGCGTGATGGGACAGATCAATGCCTCGTCGCTTCGGATCGGCGAGATGGTCAGCCTGATTGACGGCATCGCGTTCCAGACCAACATCCTCGCCCTCAACGCAGCGGTCGAAGCAGCGCGCGCCGGCGAGCAGGGTCGTGGTTTTGCGGTGGTCGCCAGCGAGGTACGCACCCTGGCGCAACGCGCAGCGGCTTCGGCCAAGGACATCAAGGCATTGATCGATGACTCCACCGGCAGGGTCGAGGCCGGTATCGGCATCGCCCGCCAGACCGAGGCCGCCATCGGCCAGTTGACCGACGCCGCGGGCCAGACCGGGCATCTGGTGCAGCAGATTGCCCAGGCCAGCGTCGAGCAGGCGGCCGGCATCGAGCAGGTCAACCAGACCATCGCGCAGATGGACGAGGCAACCCAGCAGAATGCCGCACTGGTCGAGGAAGCCAGCGCAGCGGCCCGCGCGATGGCTGGACAGGCGACAGACCTGGACCAGGCCGCCGCCGTGTTCCGGGTCTCGGCCCAGGCAACACCGTCCCTCAGCCGCGCGGCCTGAGGGACAGGGGCCATGGCGGGCGCTCACACCGCCCGCATCTGCCGCGCACTACCATCGAGCGGCAGGCCTGAAGCATTCAGAAGGCAGCGGCCTGCGCCCCTTCCCCCGATAGCAGCAGCGCGGCAGTGTGGTTGCGCTGCTGCGGTCGTTTCGCCTGTGCAGTCCCCCTGTACGTTCTGATGTGGTCCTGATGCCCTCCCCCGAACAAGAACGCCTCTCCACGCTGGCCGGGCTCAACGCCCTCGGCGCCGTCTCCGGCGCCGCCCTCGACAACCTCACCGAGCTCGCCACGCACGCCTTCAACGTGCCCGTTGCGTTCGTTTCGCTGCTGGAGGTCGATCGCCAGCGGCTGGTCTCGCGCAGGGGGCTGGCCACCACCCAGACCCATATCCGCGATTCGATCTGCGCCTCGACGATTGGTTCCGCCGATACGCTGGTGATCGATGATCTTCGCGCGCACCCACGCCACGCCAGCAATCCGCTGGTGACCGGTCCAGCGCAGCTTCGCTTCTATGCAGGTGCGCCACTGGTTGCGCGCAACGGCGTGGCCATCGGTGCGTTCTGCATCATGGACGACGCTCCCCGGCAGCTCTCCGAAGCGGAGCGTCGGCAGCTGCAGACCCTGGCCAGCGCCGCGATGAACGAACTGGAGCTGCGTGCCCTGACTGGCCGCCGCGATCCCGTCAGCGGCCTGCCCGACCGGCATCAGTTCGCCCTGGACTTCGCCGCCCACGCCGAGCGCGAACCGGACACCTTCCTGCATGCGGTGTTGATCGATGTCTTCGATGCGACCACCGCCACCGAGGCCGGCCAAGTGCTGGGCATGGCACCGCTGGAAACGTTGATCCGTCGCATCGGCGTGCGCCTGTGCGTGGCGCTCGACGGCATGGCCGAGGTCTACCACGTCGGTGTGGCGCGGTTTGCGTTCGTGGTGGAGCTGTCGTCGTCCAAGGCGGTGGAAGACTTGATCGGTGAGCTGCAGGAACGGCTGACCCGACCGATGATGGCCGCGCAGGTGCCGATGGCGCCCTCGTTCCATGCCGGCATCTGTGGCATTACCCTGGGCCAGCACAACGCCGACGAGGCCATCCGCCGCATGCTGGTGGGGCTGAACGCTGCCATCAACAGCCGCTCGGCGTTCCGCTGGTATTCGGAGACCCGCGATGCGCGCACATGGCGGGGCTATCGCTTGGCCACCGACGCACGCGAGGCACTGCAGGAAAAGCAGTTCCACCTGGTCTACCAGCCGCGCTTCCGCGCCTCGGACCTGACGCCGGTAGCGGCCGAGGTACTGATCCGCTGGAACCACCCGCAGCTGGGCGCGGTCAGCCCGGCCGAGTTCATCCCGGTGTTCGAACGCACCGCGGTCATGCAGGGCATCACCCGCTGGGTGATCGACCAGGCGCTGGACCAGTGTGCGGCCTGGCGCGCAGCGGGCATCGACCTGACGCTGTCGATCAACTACTCGGCCCGCGACATGGCCGAGGAAGACGCGGCGCTGCGGCTGATCCGTGCCATCGAACAGAAAGGGCTTTCCTGCGCGGATATCGAAGTGGAGATCACCGAGAGCCAATGGCTGCGCGTGGACTCTCCTGCCGGCCAGCAGCTGCGGCAGATGGCGGCCGCAGGGCTGCGCATCGCCGTGGATGATTTCGGCAGCGGCTACAGCAACTTCGGCTACCTTACCGAGCTGCCGATCAGCACGCTGAAGCTGGACAAGACAGTCATCGACCGGCTGTGCGTGGACCCGCGTGCCGCGCTCAAGGTGGAGGCGATCATCGGCCTGGCGCAGCGGCTGGGGTATGCGGCAGTAGCCGAAGGCGTGGAGAGTGCCGAGCAGGTTGCACGGCTGCAGGCGCTGGGCTGCGATGAAATCCAGGGCTTCGCGTTGGCCCGGCCGATGGCGGCTGAAGCGTTCAGCGAACGATTCGGAGCGGTGCTTCCCGCCCGGTAGAGTCGAGCTTGCTCGACTGCATTGGCCGTAGAGTCGAGCTTGCTCGACTACAATGGCCGTGCGCGCAAACCAGTCGAGCAAGCTCGACTCTACATACACACTGCAGTCTGTCCGGATCCCTCATGCCTACCCGAATCGATTTCCGGCCCTCGCTGGACCTGGCATGCGCGTTGACCGGCATGCGCGTGGCGCTGGTGGCTGAAGTGACCGACACCTCCGCACGTTCCATCCAGAGCATCGACAGCGCAGGCCTCGGTATTTCCAGCGGCATGCTGCTCGACGTCAACCGTACCTTCTGCAAGGAAGTACGCGCATCGCGCATGCCGGTGTGGTTTGCCGATGCAGTAAGCCACCCGGACTACCAGTGCAGCCCCATCCCGGGCATGTATGGTTTCCGCAGCTTCCTCTCGGTGCCGCTGGTACTGAACGACGGCTCCATTTTCGGCACGCTCTGCACGCTGGACCCCGAGCCCCGCCCGGTGGACGAGGAACGCGTGCAGTCGTTGAACTCACTGGCGAAGCTGGTGGCGGCGCAGATCGATGCCATCCTCAGCCACGACGCCGACAGCCGCACCATCGACGGCCTGAAGGCACAGGGAGATTCGGTCGGCCGGCAACTGATCGAGTTCGAGCAGTCCAATGCCGAGCTGCAGCGGGTCGCCAAGCAGCGCGAGGAGTTCATCGGCGTGCTGGCACACGACCTGCGCAACCCCGTGCAGGCCATCCGCGCCGGCGTCGACCTGCTGGGCCTGGGTGCACTGACCGACTCGCAGCAGAAGGTGCTGGGCCATATCAACGACAGTGCCGACCGCATCGCCGAGCTGATCGATGTCACCCTGGATTTCGCACGGGGCCGCCTCGGCACCGGCATCGCGCTGAAGCTGGAACCGTGGTCGGACCTGTCCGGCATCCTCGCCATGGCCTGCCGCGAGGCCATGCGCCCGTATCCCAAGCGCGTCTGCGAGGTGGACCTGCAGTTGCCGCTGACCTTCATGTGCGACGCCGCACGGCTGTGCCAGCTGCTGGCCAACCTGGTCATCAACGCCGCCGTGCACGGTACGCCCGACCAGCCGATCCGGGTGCGCGGGCGCAGCGACGGCGCCGGCATCGAGATCAGCGTCGCCAACCAGGGCGTCATTCCCGCGGCGCAGCTGGCGCAGATGTTCGAGCCGTTCTCGAGGCCGCAGGAGCGGCGCCTGGATGCCGGGCTCGGGCTGGGCCTGTACATCGCCTCGCAGATCGCCAAGGCCCACGGCGGCACGCTGAGCGTCACCAGTTCCGATGGCGCTGGCACGGTGCTTACGCTGCGGATCTGAACCAGCGCGCCGCAGCGTCGGGCACGTCCTCCATCGCGTCACAGGTGCCGGCCGCCCACGCGACGATGCCATCGGGACGCACCAGCAGCGCGGCCAGCCCCATGTCCTCTTCGGGCTTCTGGACGATGTAGTGGATCTGCGGCTGCCACGCATCCAGCGCACCGCGCAGCGGCGAGCCCGGATCGAACACCCAGAACACACCACGGCCGGCGCGCAGCAGCTCGGCCATGCGCAGGCCATCGGCCGACACGAAATCCGGCGTACTGCGGCCGACCAGCGGATGTGAGCCGCCCAGCTGCACCTGCTGCGAGACGCCCCACACGCGCTCGGCCATGTAGGTGGCGCCATCGGTGGTGTCGAGCAGATCGGCCATGACCGCGGCCAGCGCCCGCGAGCCGGCGCCCGGTCGCATCAGCGCCGCCTGCGCGCGCGACCAGTCCAGCACCTTGGCCCCGATGGGATGACGCTCGGCGTGGTAGCTGTCCAGCAGTTCCTCGCTCGCGTCGCCGCGCAGCACGGCAGCCAGTTTCCAGCCCAGGTTCATTGCATCGCCCATCCCGAGATTCAGCCCCTGCCCGCCCAGCGGCGAATGCACGTGCGCGGCATCGCCGGCCAGC
>DOKO01000102.1:0-621 GCA_003510825.1 Stenotrophomonas sp. | reverse complement strand
GCGCGGCATCGCCGGCCAGCAGTACGCGGCCGTTGCGGTAGCGGTCGGCCTGGCGCGCGGCATCGGTCCAGGTGGTAGCCAGGTGCAGCTCGCGCACCCGCACATCTCGACCAGAAACGCGGCGAAGCAGCGCCTCTGCCGTCTCACGCGTGAGTGGCTGGCGATGCCCTGCACCGCCATCGAAATCGGCCAGTGCCAGCGTGCCGGGCGGGTTGAAGTTGCACATGCCGTGGTCGCTGTACTGGCGTCCCGGGGTGAGCACCGAAGGATCTTCCAGCGTGACGCTGAGCGAGTGGCCGGTGAACTCGGGCTCCGTGCCGACGAAGGCGAAGCCGCCGCGCTTGCGCACGGTGCTGCGGCCGCCGTCGCAGCCCACCAGCCAGCGGCCGGTGAAGCGTTGGCCTCCCGCTTCGACAATGACCTGATCCGCCTCCGGCTGGATGTCCTGCACCGCCACGCCTCGCAGGATACGTACGCACAGCGCCTGCGCGCGCTCGGCCAGCACCGCTTCCAGCACAGCCAGCTCCACCGGCATCTGGGTGGGCGCCGAGCCCGGCAGCCGATACGGCCAGCGGCCGCTGTCGACCCGATCCAGCGCGAAGGTGATGCCCGCGAAGTGCC
>DOKO01000112.1:301-8075 GCA_003510825.1 Stenotrophomonas sp. | reverse complement strand
CAGACCTACTTCGTCGGCAACTCGCTGGGCCTGCAGCCGCGTGGCGCGCAGGCCGCCGTGCAGGAAGTGATGAAGCAGTGGGGCGAGCTGGCCGTGGAAGGCCACTTCACCGGCCCCACCCAGTGGCTGTCCTACCACCGCCTGGTCAGCGCACAGCTGGCCCGCGTGGTCGGCGCGCTGCCCAGCGAAGTGGTGGCGATGAACACGCTGAGCGTGAACCTGCACCTGATGATGGTCAGCTTCTACCGCCCCACCACCGAGCGCCCGGTCATCCTGATGGAAGCCGGCGCGTTCCCGACCGACCGCCATGCGGTGGAAGCGCAGATCCGTTTCCATGGTTTCGACCCGGCGGAGTGCCTGGTGGAAGTGGAGCCGGACGAAGCCAACGGCACCATCTCGATGGCCGCCATTGAACGCGCCATCGGCGAACACGGCGCGCGCCTGGCGCTGGTGCTGTGGCCGGGCGTGCAGTACCGCACCGGCCAGGCCTTCGACCTCGATGCGATCACCCGCCTCGCGCGCCTGCAGGGCGCCCGCATCGGCTTCGACCTGGCCCATTCGGTCGGCAACCTGCCGCTGCACCTGCACGATGTCGCGCCGGATTTCGCCGTGTGGTGCCACTACAAGTACCTCAACAGCGGCCCGGGCGCCGTGGCCGGTGCCTTCGTGCACGAACGCCACCACCGCGACACCAGCCTGCCGCGTTTTGCCGGTTGGTGGGGCCACGATGAAGCGACCCGCTTCCAGATGGCGCCGCAGTTCACCCCGGCCATCGGCGCCGAAGGCTGGCAGCTGAGCAATCCGCCGATCCTTGGCCTGGCCCCGCTGCGCGCATCGCTTGACCTGTTCGAGCGTGCCGGCATGGAAGCCCTGCGCCGCAAGTCGCTGGCCCTGACCGGCCTGCTCGATGCACTGGTGCGTGCACGCCTGCCGCAGGTGCTGGACATCGTCACCCCGTCCGAACCGGAACGCCGCGGCTGCCAGCTCTCCTTGCGCGTGCTCGCAGGCCGCGAACGTGGCCGCGCCCTGTTCGAACACCTGCGCGCCATCGGCGTGCTCGGCGACTGGCGCGAACCGGACGTGATCCGCATCTCGCCCACCCCGCTCTACAACCGCTACCTGGACGTGCACCATTTCGTCGAGGAAGTGGAAGCCTGGGCCGGCCTCTAAGCCGCCCCCTCCCCTGCTTCTGGACAGTTCGTTGATCGCACACGCATCCCGCTCCTTGAGCATCATCGGTGCCGGCCTGGCCGGTTCCCTGCTGGCCATCCTGCTGTCGCGGCAGGGCTGGCGCATCACCCTGTACGAGCGCCGCGGCGACCCGCGCGTGGCCGACTACGAAAGCGGCCGCTCGATCAACCTGGCCCTGGCCGAGCGCGGCCGCAACGCGCTGCGCCAGGCCGGCGTGGAGGACGAGGTGATGGCCCGCGCGGTGATGATGCGCGGGCGCATGGTGCACCCGCGCGAGGGCGAACCGCAGCTGCAGCGCTACGGGCGCGACGACAGCGAAGTGATCTGGTCGATCCACCGCAGCGACCTGAACACCACGCTGCTGGAACTGGCCGAACAGGCCGGGGCTACCGTGCACTTCCACCGCCGCCTGCACACCGTCGATTTCGATGCCGGCTACGCGCGCTTCATCGATGACCGCGACGACAGCCCGCACGACATCCGTTTCGACACGCTGATCGGTGCCGACGGCGCCGGCTCGGCACTGCGCGGTGCAATGAACCGGCGTGCGCCACTGGGTGAGGACATCGCCTTCCTCGACCATTCCTACAAGGAACTGGAAATCCCGCCAGCGGCCGACGGCAGCTTCCGCATCGAGCGCAATGCGCTGCACATCTGGCCACGCGGCCACTACATGTGCATCGCCCTGCCCAACCACGAAGGAACCTTCACCGTCACGTTGTTCCTGCCGAACAAGGGCGACCCCAGCTTTGCCACGGTCAACACCGGTGCGCAGGCCGAAGCGCTGTTCGCCCGCGAGTTTGCCGATACGGTGCCGCTGATCCCGAACCTGCGCGCGGACTGGGAACAGCATCCGCCCGGCCTGCTCGGCACGCTCACCCTGGATCGCTGGCACCAGGCCGGCCGCGCCGTGCTGATCGGCGATGCCGCGCACGCGATGGTGCCCTTCCACGGCCAGGGCATGAACTGCGCCTTCGAGGACTGCGTGGCACTGGCCCGCCACCTGCAGGAGGCCGACGACCTGGAAGGCGCCTTCGCCGCCTTCGAGGCCGAGCGCAAGCCGAACGCGCGCGCGATCCAGCAGATGGCGCTGGAGAACTACCTGGAGATGCGCGACCGCGTGGCCGATCCGGCCTTCCTGCTGCAGCGCGAGCTGGAACAGGAACTGCAGCGGCGCTGGCCGACGCGCTTCGTGCCGCACTACACCATGGTCACCTTCCTGCACACGCCGTATGCCGAAGCGCTGCGCCGCACGGAAATCCAGCGCGACCTGCTGGTGGCGGCCACCGCCGGCCATGATTCACTGGACAACATCCACTGGGCCACGCTGGAAGCGCAGATCCACGCGCAGCTGCCGGTCCTGGAGGGCGCACACTGATGGCCGACAGCTTCCTGTTCTACGACCTCGAAACCTTCGGCCAGGACCCGCGCCGCACCCGCATCGCCCAGTTCGCGGCGATGCGCACCGATGCCGATCTCAACGTGATCGACACCCCGGTCAGCTTCTTCGTGCGCCCGGCCGATGATCTGGTGCCTTCGCCGATGGCGACCCTGGTGACCGGTATCACCCCGCAGCAGGCGATGGCCGAAGGCATCAGCGAAGCCGAAGCCTTCGACCGCATCAACGAACAGCTGTCGCGCCCCGGCACCTGCGCGCTGGGCTACAACACGCTGCGCTTCGATGACGAGTTCATCCGTTACGGGCTGTTCCGCAATTTCCACGATCCCTACGAGCGCGAGTGGCGCAACGGCAACTCGCGCTGGGACCTGCTGGACATGCTGCGGATGATGCGTGCCCTGCGCCCGGACGGCATCCAGTGGCCGCTGCGCGAGGATGGTGCGACCTCGTTCAAGCTGGAGCACCTGGCCGAAGCCAACGGCGTGCGCGAAGGCGATGCGCACGAGGCGCTGTCGGACGTGCGCGCCACCATCGGCATGGCGCGGCTGTTCAAGCAGTCGCAGCCGCGGCTGTGGGAATACGCGCTGAAGCTGCGCGACAAGCGCTTCGTCGGCAGCCTGCTGGACGTGGCGGCGATGAAGCCGGTGCTGCACATTTCCATGCGCTACCCGGCCAGCCGCCTGTGCGCGGCGCCGGTGCTGCCGCTGGCCATGCACCCGACCATCAACAATCGGGTGATCGTGTTCGACCTGGAAGGCGAGATCGACGACCTGCTGGAGCTGCCAGCCGAAGTGATCGCGCAGCGCCTGTACATGCGCGCCAGCGAACTGCCCGAGGGTGTGGCACGCGTGCCGCTGAAGGAAGTGCATCTGAACAAGGTGCCGGCGCTGGTGGCCTGGAACCACCTGCGCGCTGACGACCACGCCCGCCTGGGCCTGGACGTCGCGGCGATCGAGGCCAAGGCCGAACGCCTGCGCGAGGTTGCCGCGCAGCTGGCCGAGAAGGCCCGCCAGGTTTTCAACCAGCCGCGGCCGGCCACCGTATCCGACGTGGATGCGTCGCTGTATGACGGCTTCCTTGGCGCCGGCGACAAGCCGCTGCTGGCCCTGGCCCGCACCAGTGCGCCGCAGCAGCTGGCCGCGCTGGAAGGCCGCTTCCGCGACCCGCGCCTGCCCGAGCTGCTGTTCCGCTACCGCGCACGCAACCATCCCGACAGCCTCGCGCCGGCTGAACGCGAGCGCTGGCAGGATTACCGCCGCCAGCGCCTGCTCGGCGAGAGCGGCCTGGGCGAACTGAACCTGCCCCAGTACGAGCAGCAGATCGAGGCGCTGGCCGCCGAAGCGCCCGATGACGCGCGCCGGACCGGCCTGCTGCAGTCGCTGCGCGACTGGGGCCACCACCTGCAGGAGACGCTGTGAGCACGTATTTCTCCGACGCCAGTTTCAAGTTCCTGCGCAGCCTGGCGCGGCATAACGACAAGACCTGGTTCAACGACCATCGCCAGCAGTACGAAGACCATGTGCGGCAGCCGTTCCTGCGCCTGCTGGGTGACCTGCAGCCGGCGCTGACCGAAGTCAGCGACCATTTCCGTGCGGACACGCGCGGCGTCGGTGGCTCGCTGTTCCGCATCCACCGCGACGCGCGCTTTTCCCACGACAAGTCGCCGTACAAGACCTGGCAGGGTGCGCGCCTGTTCCATGAGCGCCGCCGAGAAGTGGCCGCGCCCTCGTTCTACATCCACCTGCAACCGGGCGAGAGTTTCGTCGGCGCCGGCCTGTGGCATCCCGAGCCGGACACGCAGCGGCGCATCCGCCACTTCATCCTCGACAACCCGGGCAGCTGGAAGGCGGCCGCGCACGCGCCCGCCCTGCGCAAGCGCTTCGATTTCGAGCAGACCGAGAAGCTGGTGCGGCCGCCGCGCGGCTTCCCGGCCGACTTCGAGTTCATCGACGACCTCAAGCACCGCAACTGGGTGATGTGGCGCACGCTGGACGACAACACCATGACCGGCCCGCGCCTGCTCTCCACCCTGGGCAAGGACCTGGCCGCGCTGGGCCCGTTCGTCGATTACCTCTGCGCTGCGCTGGACCTGGAATTCTGATGCCACAGGAACTGCCCCTGGCCCGGCAGCGGCGCCTGCTGGGTCGCACCGGCCTGCAGGTGTCGCCGATCGGCCTGGGCTGTTCCGGCTTCTGGGGCCACCGCCGCTTCGCCGAGAGCGACGCCGCCGCCGTGGTCGAACACGCGCTGGCGCAGGGCGTGAACCTGCTCGACACCGGCCACAACTATTCCGGCTTCCATGCCGAACCGCGCCTGGGCCGCATCCTGCGCCCGCTGCTGGCACGCGTGCCGCGCGAGTCGCTGGTGGTGTCCAGCAAGGGCGGCACGCTGACCGGCCAGGCCGGCATCAGCGGCGCCGAGCAGCGCGATTTCTCCGCCGCGGCGATCACCGCCAGCTGCGAGGCCTCGCTGCGCAACCTTGGCCTGGACTATCTGGACATCTACCAGCTGCACGGCGCCAGCGAGCACGACATCAACGATGAGCTGCTGGCCGCGCTGCAGCGCCTGCGCGAGCGCGGGCTGATCCGCCACACCGGCATCAATACCCATTCGGCCAGCACGCTGCGCTGGATGATCGAGCACCCCGAGGCCTTCGACGTGGTGCTGCTGGACTACAACGCCCTGCAGCAGGACCGCGAGCCGCTGATCGACCAGCTGCAGGCCGCGGGCATCGGCGTGCTGGCCGGGACCGTGCTCGCACAGGGCCACCTGCTGCCAGCCCGTCCGCGCCTGCCACGGCTGGCCGACGCCTGGTACCTCGCGCGTACGTGGCTGAAGCCGAGCAGCCGTGCCCTGATGCACAGCGCCCGCGCAATGCGCCGCGCGGTGGCCTCGGTGCACAGCCAGCACCCGGCCCAGACCGCCTTTGCCTACGTGCTGCAGCACCCTGGCGTGGCCAGCGGCATCCTTGGCACCACCCGCGTATCCAGCCTGGACCAGGTGCTGCAGACCCACGTGCAGGCGCTGCAGGGCGCCGAGCGGCAGCGGCTGGTGGCGGCCTTCGGCGATGGCAGCGGCTCGCCCAGTCACTGACGCTTAACCCGCGGCGCCCGCAGTTGCGGCAGTCTGGGTGCCATGAAGAAGCTCATCGGCATCCTGCTTGCCCTCGCCCTGGCCGTCGTCGCCTGGTGGTTCAGCGGCCCGTACCTGGCCGTGCATGGCCTGTCCAAGGCGATCGAACAGCGCGATACCGCCAAGCTTGAGCGCTACGTCGACTTCCCGCGGGTACGCAGCAGCCTGCGCGCCCAGCTCAACGACTACCTGGTGCGGCAGGCTGGGCCGGACGTGGCGGCCAGCCCGTTTGGCGCGCTGCTGTACGGGCTGGGTGACCAGCTGGGTGGCGCGGCGGTGGACACCATGGTCACGCCGACCGGCATCGGCGCGATGCTGCAGGGCCACGTGCTGTGGAAGCGTGGCCGCAATGAACTGCAGGGCGGCGATGCGTTCGGCGCGACCGAACCGGCGCGGCCGTTGAAGAACGCCGAGCATCATTTCGAAGCGCTGGACCGTTTCGTGGTCGACGTCCAGCGCGGCCCCGGCGAGCCGCCGATGAGGGTGGTGCTGGAACCGCAGGGCCTGCGCTGGAAGGTGGTGGACCTGCAGCTGGGGATGTCGGGCAGCCCGTAGCTCCATGCTGCTGCGCTCGCCGGGCATGGCCCGGCGCTACCACCGTGGCCCGCCCCATCCGGCAGCGCCGGGCCATGCCCGGCGATGCCAACCAAGGTTGGCAGCTACCGGCCTCAGCCCTCGTTGGCGACGCCGTGCGGGACGTGGCCGGCGGCCACGTGTTCGCGGGCGCTGTCGATGTTGTGCTGCGAATCATCGAAGAAGATGTCCGCACCAAAGGCCTGCAGGAACGGCCCCTTGTGGCGACCACCCAGGAACAGGGCCTCGTCCAGGCGCACGCCCCACTCGCGCAGGGTACGGATCACCCGCTCGTGCGCCGGTGCCGAGCGCGCAGTCACCAGCGCGGTGCGGATCGGTGCGCTGTCGCCGACCGGGAACACTTCCTGCAAGGTATGCAGCGCCGACAGGAAGCCGCGGAACGGACCGCCACTGAGCGGCTCGCGGGCGCGCTCGCGTTCGTGGCGGCCAAACGCTTCAACCCCCTGCTCACGCGAAATGCGCTCGCTCTCGTCACCGAAGATCACCGCGTCACCATCGAAGGCGATGCGCAGCTGGCCCGCCGGGCGCCCCATGTCGATCTGGTCGGCAGCGGCTGCGGCGGTCTCGCCCGGCGGCTTGGGCAGGATGGTCGCTGCCGCGATGCCATGGCGCAGCGCACTGCGCACCGATTCGGGGTTGGCCGACAGGAACAGGTCGGTGCCGAACGGCTTCACGTAGGGCCAGGTCGGCTCACCGGCGGTGAAGGTCGCGCGGATGATGCCCAGCCCGTAATGCTGGATCGAATTGAAGATGCGCAGGCCGGTGTCGGCCGAATTGCGCGACAGCAGGATCACCTCGACGCGCGGGTTCTCCGGGCTGGCGCCCTGGTTCAGTGCCAGCAGCTTGCGCACCACCGGGAACGCCACGCCGGGGCCCAGGATGTCGTCCTCATGCTGCCGCTGGTACTCGGCGTACGCCGCCACGCCATCGCTCTCGAACAGCGCATGGCTTTCTTCCAGATCGAACAGCGCGCGCGAGGTCACCGCGACGGTCAGCAGACGGGGGGAGTTGTCGCCCATCGGTGGGGGTCCTTCAAGCGATCGGCGGGGGCCGGCAGCGTATTGTCGTCAAAAAACGAACTGTTCGCTCAGGATCCGGTCTTCCAGGTTGTGTTCCGGGTCGAACAGCAGGGTAACCCGGTGCTCCTTTGACTCGCGGATGGTCACTTCCACCACGTCGCGGGTCTCGTGCGAATCAGCGGTGACGCTGACCGGGCGCTTGTAGGGATCGAGCACGCGGAAGCGCACTTCGGTGTCGGCCTTGAGGATGGCACCGCGCCAGCGCCGCGGCCGGTACGGGGCCAACGGCGTCAGCGCGATGGTGTGCGAGCCCAGCGGCAGCACGGGCCCGTGCGCCGAATAGTTGTAGGCGGTGCTGCCGGCCGGGGTGGCCACCAGCACGCCATCGCCGATCAGCTCGGCCACCCGCTCCTGGCCGTTGAGGTCGATGCCGATGTGC
>DOKO01000112.1:0-219 GCA_003510825.1 Stenotrophomonas sp. | reverse complement strand
CGCAGGTTGGCCGGCTCGGCGCGGGCGATGCGCGCGACCACGTCATCCTCGGCGCGGTACTGGTTCATCAGGAAGCCGACGGTGCCCAGTTTCATGCCGAACACCGGCTTGCCCAGGCGGCCGTGCCGGTGCAGCGTCTGCAGCATGAAGCCGTCGCCGCCCAGCGGGCACAGCACGTCGGCCTGGTCGGGCGCGTGGTCGCCGTAGCGGGAAACCATC
>DOKO01000113.1:510-10643 GCA_003510825.1 Stenotrophomonas sp. | reverse complement strand
TGCTGCCGGCCGCTGCCAGCCGCGAAGACGCCCAGGCCATGGTCAAGCGCATCGTCGCTGCCGGCCTCAGCGATTACTACATCATCAGCCAGGGCGAAGAGAGCAACGCCATCGCCCTGGGCCAGTACCGCAACCGCGAGGGTGCCGAGCGCCGCATCGCCGCCGTGCAGGCGGCTGGCTTCCAGCCGCGCCTGGTGGCCAGTGGTGACGCCGGCCAGTGGTGGCTGGAAGGGCAGCTGGCCGCCGGCAGCGAACCGGCGCAGGCACAGCAGCGCAGCGGTGCCGCACAGCAGCGGTCGCTGGAATGCACGCGACTGCGCTAGAATCGCCCCACCGCGGCGCTGCCGCCGGTGAAGCACCCATGCCGCTTTAGCTCAGTTGGTAGAGCAACTGTCTTGTAAACAGTAGGTCATCCGTTCGATTCGGATAAGCGGCACCAACACCTTCGCGCTTCAAGAGGCGCTGTCTGAGCCTTCACGCGCACCGTTGAGCCATTTTTCGGCCAGGCGAGGAGCCACAGCGGTTGCCAGGCCCTGCAGGTAGGTAAACCCATAGGGAATCCTGTCCATCTCGAGCGAGACCAGCACTTTCTCGGCCCTGCCGCGCGCAGCCTTGAGCAGCGAAGCCGCCGGCTGCACGGCAAGTGATGTGCCTATGACAAGAACCTTTGCTGCAGTGGACACGTGCCATCGCGCCTCATCCATGTGCTGCGTCTGCTCCCCGAACCAGACAATGTCAGGCCTTAGCTGAGTGCCGTCCTCGCACAGCTGCCCAAGCGAAATCGCAGCGTCCTCGATACGGTAGCGCTTCGGGCTGTCCGACGTGCCGCGCGCATAGGCAAGTTGGCCATGCAGATGAATCACGTTGCTGGAACCAGCGCGTTCGTGAAGCTCATCGACGTTCTGGGTGATTACGACCACCTCAAAGGCCGATTCCAAGGAAGCGATCGCCGAGTGTGCGGCGTTTGGCAACGCGTTCCATGCCTTCAGGCGACGCTCGTTGTAAAAGGCCAGGACGGCTTCTGGACGAAGCCTCCAACCCTCGGGGCTGGCCAGCTCCTGCCATGAATGATTGTTCCAGAGGCCGTGCGAATCGCGGAATGTAGGCAAGCCGCTTTCCGCGCTCAAGCCGGACCCGGAGAGAACAACGACTTTGTTGGGTACTACGTCAGGTTTCATGCGGGCGCTCGCCATCTGGCAGCCGGGAAGCTGTGCCCGGCTGTACGAAACATCCTCAGCGCACCGCTTGGTGGGCCAACTCGTTGCTACGGCTTGATCTTAGGGCGGCTGGGCGCAGGGCAACAAGCGAGCCGATGGAACGAAACGAACCTGATCCCAGCACGCACCTGCGTACGACAGTGGACAGAGAATCTGAAGCCATACACGGCAGCTGCCCGCACAGGCGGGAAAGCAGGCCATGGCATTGCCGTCCGGAAACGGCGAGCGTGCCACGACCTGCAACGGCAGACTCCAGTGCCCGATCCCACTGGAGTTCCCATGTCCAACCCCCACCAACGCTTCCTCGATCTGCACGACCAGACCGAACTGCTGGTCATGCCCACTGTCTGGGACGCAGCATCGGCACGCATGGCGCAAGCATGTGGTGCCCAAGCGGTGGGCACCTCCAGCGCCGCGTTGGCCTGGTCATGTGGCCATGCCGATGGCGGGTTGCTGCCAGTGCAGACCCTGCTGCACCGTGTTACCCAGATCGTGCGGTCCACGACCCTGCCGGTGACGGTCGATATTGAAGATGGCTACAGCGCCGACCCGCAGGCAGTGGCGGCGCTCGTGCAGGACCTGGCTGGGCTGGGCGTGGTCGGCATCAACATCGAGGATGGCGACGGCGAGCCGGATCTGCTGATCGCCAAGATCGCCGAAGTGCGGCAGACCCTCGGGTCGCGACCGATGTTCATCAATGCACGCACAGACGTGTATCTGCGCGGCTTGGCCGAGGGTGAGGCGGCAATTCGGATGAGCGCGGGACGCCTGCAGGCCTACGCCCGGGCCGGTGCGCACGGGGCGTTTGTGCCCGGCATGCAGCATCCACACGAGATCAGGGCGCTTGCGGGGCAGATTTCGCTGCCGCTCAACGTAATGTGGCTGCCGCGCATGCCGTCCAACGCGGCCCTGCACACGGCCGGCGTACGCCGACTGAGTGCCGGGCCGGCGATCTTCCTGCATGCCTGGGCAAGCGCATCAGCAGCGACCCGTGCACTGCTGGCCGGCACGCTTTCCGCTGCCGACCCGTCAGCGGACTACGCCACGCTCAATGCGCTGTTTGCGGAGCCCGACGATGCGGCATTCATTGCATCGGTGCTGGGTGTCGTGGCACGAGCGCGCAACATTGCTGATCTCGCGCGCACTACCGGCATCGCCCGCGAGACCTTGTACAAGATGCTGCGTGGTGAAGGAAATCCCACCATGGGCAATCTGAGCAAGCTGGCCAAGTCGCTGGGGTTTCGATTGAGCCTTGTGCCGATCGATGGCAACGGCAAGCCAGCCAAGCCCAAACCGAAACCCAAACCTGCCCGCAAAGCAGGCAAGCTGGCGGCAAAGAACGTCGCCTGAGTTTGCAGGGCTCACCCCGCCCGCGACTGCAACGCCACGTACTCGGCCAACCCCCGGCAGGCCAGCATCAGTCCCTCACGCGAGCCGTCGCCGATATCGTCTTTCTCCTCGCCATCCACGCGCACGCGTTCGGTGGCGTGGTAAAGCTCCAGCAGCGACACCAGGCCGGTGGCCGCGCGATCCCGCCGTGCGTTGGCGACGGCCTCGCCGGGTGTGCGGACCGGGCCATGCCATGGCTGTCCGCCGGCCGTATCGCCGGCCGCGATCTGCTGCAGGCAGCTGCGCAGGGTGATGGAGGAGGGCGCTTCGTTCGCGGCAGCGAAGGCGGCTTCCAGCGGCTGGGCCAGTTCGGGCGGCAGGCGGGTGATGGCGTCACCGAGCGTGGCGGCCAGGTACGGGTGGCGGGATTTGGACATGCGGGCATCCTCGGCAGGAACGGAGATGCCACCGGCAAGGGTGGCAGGCGATGCGTGGCTTCCAAGACCGGGAGTTGGTGAGCCGGCGGGCACAAGGCCCCCACGCACCGCCCGCCATAAAGCAGCAGACGGATTGCCAGCCGGCGTCGCCCACACGGGAACGACGCCGGCTGACAAGCGTAAACAACACCAGCTACACGGGCTTGGAAGTCCCGGCCATCCTTTATCGATGGCGATTCATCTTGGGCACGCCAAGTCGTGACGCACCAATCAATTGTTCTGATGAATCCGCAGTTCGCGAGAGGAAAAATCAATTATCGCAATCGGCCTGTTTTGCCTGTTTTCTAGGCAAAAACGACAGTTCGCGCAGACACGAGTCGAGCATGGGGTCGGCTCTACAGAAGCGCGTACAGAGGCACCCTGGTTTGCACGCCACGCCCACATAGAAGATGATAGTGATTCCTATTCGCGATTTACGTCCATGTCCAGCGCCCCGCCACCGCCGGCTTCCGATTCGCTGAAGGGGCTCTATGCCGCACACCACGGCTGGCTGCTGCAGTGGCTGCGCCGCCGGATGTCAGCCGACGAGGCCGCCGCCGATCTGGCCCAGGACACCTTCGTACGCCTGCTGCAGAAGCCCAGCCTGCCGACGCTGGAACAGCCGCGCGCCTATCTGACGCGCATCGCCAACGGCCTGGTCATCAACCTCTGGCAGCGCCGCGCGCTGGAGCGTGCCTGGCTGGATGTGCTGGCCAACCTGCCTGAAGCCCTGGTGCCGGACGAGGAGCAGCGGCAGATCGCGCTGGAGGCACTGATGCGCATCGACCGCCTGCTGGATGCCCTGCCGATGCGCACCCGCGAGGCCTTCCTGCTCTCGCAGCTGGATGGGCTGACCTATGCGGTCATCGCCGAGCGCTTCGGGGTGACCGAGCGCACCATCAAGCGCGACATCGTCTGTGCGATGGCCGCGTGCATGCAGGCGATGGAATGAGCAGCGTGCGCGAGCCACTGGCCACCAGTGAAGGTCCGATTCCGCTGCCGGTGCTGCAGGAAGCCGCCGAGTGGCTGCTGCGCTTCCGCGAAGGCGACCTGGACGAAGGCGAGCGCCTGGCATGGCGCGACTGGCTGGCCGCCAGTGACATCCACGCCCGGGCCTGGGGCCGTGCCGAACGCCTGGCAGGTCTGCTGGAGGACGTGCCCGCGCCAGTGGGCAGCGCACCGCTGCGCCAGGCCCGGCGCAGCATGCGCGGGCGCCGCGCGGTGCTGTCCGCCTTGGTCGGCCTGCTGGTGGGCGCACCGCTCACCCGCCTGGCGGTGCAGCGCGAGCCGTGGCAGTACCTGCAGGCCGATCTGGTGACCGCCATCGGCGAGCGCCGGCAGATGCGGCTCGACGATGGCAGCGTGCTGACCCTCAACACCGATACCCGCGTCGCCCTCGATTTCAGTGCCCGCCAGCGGCGCCTGCGCCTGCTGCGCGGCGAACTGCAGGTGCAGGCCGCGCTGGACACGCTGTTGCCGGCGCGTCCGCTGCTGTTGCAGCTGCAGCAGGCCAGCGTGTTGACCCAGGCCGCGCGCTTCGCGGTGCGGCTGTGGGACGACCACGCGCGGCTGGGCGTGGAGGAGGGCACGGTGCAGCTCACGCTGGATGGCGCCGGGCAGGCCACGCGGGTGGTCCAGGCCGGCCAGCAGGTGCTGTTTGATGCCACTTCGATCGGTGTGCTGCAGCCCCTGCAGCGCAACAGCATGGCGTGGGTGCAGGGCGCGCTGCATGCCACGGCGATGCCATTGGGCGAGCTGCTGGCCGAGCTGGCCCGCTATCGCACCGGCGTGGTGCGCTGCGACCCGGACATTGCCTGGCTGCCGGTGTCGGGCGTGTTCCAGCTGCAGGACACCGACACCGCCCTGGCCCTGCTGCAGGCGGGTTTCCCGCTGAAAGTGCGCTACCGCAGCCGGCTGTGGGTGATGGTCGAGGCGGCATGAGCGCCGTGGCAGTCGGGGCATGTCCCTTTCTGCCGCGTCGCCGGGCAATGAAGAGAACCCCCTCATTTTCTCTTCGTCCTGGATCCCTCCCCATGCCCCTGCGTCGCCCTGCCGTCCGTAACTCGCTGGCCCTTGCCTGCCTGCTCGCACTGAGCCTGCCGCTGCCGCAACAGGCGGCCGCGCAGACCCCTGCTGCCCAGGGCGAGCGCAGCTTCAACCTGGACCTGCCGGCCGCAGGCCTCGGCCAGACCCTGGACGGCGTGGCCTCGGCGGCCGGCGTCTCGCTCAGCTACGACCCGTTGCTGGTGAGTGGCCGCAGTGCGGGCGCGCTGCAGGGCCGCTACACCGTGCGCGCGGCGCTGGAGCAGGCACTGGCGGGCAGCGGGCTGGCGGCGCGCGAGGTCACCCGCGGTGCCTGGAACATCCAGCGCGTGGCCGGCAGCAGCGCCACCATCGTCACCGACACCCTGCGCGTGGGCGGCGAACGCCCGGTCGACCCGACCGGCGCGGCGCGCGACGAACGCGGCTATGACAACGTCTACGATCTCGACCTGTCCACCGTGTATGCCGGCCGCGAGCAGATCGAGCGCTACAAAGGCGCGGCTCCGGCCGATGTATTCAAGGGCATGGTCAACGTCTACAGCGGCGATGCCCGTAACAGCGGCGCATTGGACCCGAACATCCGCGGCATCCAGGGGCCCGGGCGGGTACCGCTGACCATCGACGGCACCGAACAGGCGCTGACGGTGTGGCGCGGCTACATGGGCGCCAACAACCGCAACTACATCGATCCCAGCCTGATCGGCGGCATGCAGGTCATCAAGGGGCCGGCGATGGTGCGCGGCGCCAACACCTCGGTGGGTGGCGCGGTGCAGGTGACCACGCTGGACGTGGATGACATCCTCGCGCCGGGTGAGGTGTTCGGTGGCGAGCTGAAGCTGGAAGCCAGCGACAACGCGGTGGACCCGCAGCTGCCGCAGCTGGTGACCGGCCAGCCGATCGGCAGCGTGCCCGGCTTTCCGGGCGGGCTGGTCAACTTCTACGACCCGACCCTGTACAAGCAGCCGCGCAGCAAGGGCGGCGGCAGCACCTTCGGCCACGACCAGGCCTGGCGCCTGGCACTGGGCCTGCGCAAGGACAACTTCGACCTGATGGCGGCCTACGCCTTCCGCGAGAAAGGCAACCACTTCGCCGGCCGTCACGGCAGCGGGTTCTACGACAACGAGCCGGTCAACAACTTCGACTATGTGCCGTACCTGGCCAAGGTCTATCCCACCGGCTCGGAGATCCTCAATTCGTCCAACCGGATGGAATCGTGGCTGGTCAAAGCCACCTGGCGGTTGAGCGATGAGCAGGTGCTGCAGCTCAACGTGCGTGACACCGATTCGCTGTACGGCGAGATCATGCCCTCGCGCATCCAGTGGGAACGCACCGTGACCGACGGCATCCCGCAGTGGCCGCTGAGCCATGTCGAGGCGCGCGCGGTGAACCTGGAATACAAGTGGCGGCCGGCCAACCTGGACTGGGTGGACCTGCGCGCCAACCTGTGGCGCACCGATACCGACAGTGCCACCTACAGCAGCGGTGGCCTGCCCAACGACGCCATGAACTGGTACTCGGAGCTGGACAAGCGCTGGTACACCCCCGAGCACTACCGCAACACCGCCATCGCCAACAGCCGCAACGCGCGCACCGGCTTCTCGTTCGACAACAGGATGCAGCTGCTCGACGGCCTGGACCTGACCGTGGGCGGCAACATCCAGAAGGAGACCCTGCGTTCGAAGGACCAGTACAACGACCCGGAGACCAGTGGCTACTGGAGCGCCAAGCCACGTGCCGGCTGGCGCCGCGAGTACGACCTGAGCGCGCTGCTGGAATGGCGCCCGGTTGAGAAGCTGCTGCTCAGCGCCGGTGCGCGCTACCAGAACTGGCAGGCCTTCGACGAGTTCCTGGCCAGGCAGCAGCGTGCCGGCATCTATGCCAGCAGCGCCAGCGAAACCGCTGGCCGGCAGATGACCTGGACCACGCTGGAGACGTACAGCCAGCAGGAGATCGACCAGCGCGTGGCCGACATCCGCGAATCCAGCGAGGCGAACTGGTGGATGTACGAGATGTTCGGCTACAGCCGCGAAGAGTACGACGCCATGACCCAGGCCGACATCGACCGGGTGCAGGCGGAGGCCACCTACGAGGTCCAGCACGAGACGCTGTGGGCGCACGATGGCCAGGGTCGCTACAACCGTGCCGACAATCCCTGCATCAACGGTGAGGTGGACCTGTCCAAGGTCGTGCCCAACGGTGGCTACACCTGCATGTCCAGCGGCACCTACGCCGGCCAGACGGTCAACGGCGAGCCGGTTGCCGCGACCACCATCGATACGACCTCGCGGCGCAAGCGCGGCGCCGGCTGGGTGCCGTCGTTCGCCGCGACCTGGGAGTTCAACGAACATTCGCGCGTGTACCTGCGGCACAGCCAGGTACGCCGCTATCCGGCGCTGTTCGAAAGCACCATCGGCTTCTCCAGCTCGCCGCCGACCTATGGCCTGAAGCCGGAACACGCCTACAACACCGAAGTGTCGTGGGTGCAGGACTTCGGCCAGCTGCTGGACGGCAACCCGCTGGCCGACCTGAAGATCGCCTACTACCACCACCGCACCAAGGATGTGATCGAGCGTAGCCCGCAGCTGACCTTCAGCAACGTCGACGAGCAGACCATCCGTGGCATCGAGGTGCAGGGCCGCTATGACAACGGCCGCTTCTTCACCGACATCAGCGGTGCCTGGAACCTGGAGAACCGCGTCTGCGACGAGCACACCGCGGTGCTGCTCGACAACTCCGGGGGTGTTTCCAACTGCGTGGACACCGGCTTCGTCGGTGGCTACCTGGTGACCATGGCGATCCCGCGCTACACCTTCAACTGGACCATCGGCACGCGCCTGTTCGATGGCCGCCTGGAGCTGGGCACCCGCATCGTCCACCACGCGCCGCAGGAAAGCGTGTTCACCGGCAACTACGGCGCCCAGTCCGCGATGATTTCGTACTACCTCAATACGCCGCTGCAGTGGGGCCGCATCACCACCTACGACGCGTACGCGAACCTGCGCATCAACGACCGCGCCACCGTCGAGCTGGTCGGCACCAACCTGGGCAACCTCTACTACATCGATCCGCTCACCCGTTCGTCGATGCTGGCGCCCGGGCGCACGCTGAAGATGAGCTTCAACTACCGCTTCTGATCCGGCTGGAGACCATGGCCATGAATGCATCCCTTGATCCGGTACCGTCGACCCTGCCGCTGAGCGCGCACCTGAAGGCGGCGACCCGTGAAACCCACGAGCGCCTGGACAAGCGCCTGATGGCGTATGACCTGTTCGCCAGCCGTACCCGGTTCGCGCAGTTCGTCAGCGTCCAGCATCGCTTCCACCAGTGCGTGGATGGCCTGCACCGGCGCACCGACCTGGCCGTGCTGCTGCCGGGGTTGGCCGCACGCAACCGCGTCGCGCTCACCGCCGCCGACCTGGCCGACCTCGGCCAGCCGGCACCGCAGGAGGCGCTGCGCCACGGCGATGCGCTGCCCCTGCCGGTGGCGCTGGGCTGGTTGTACGTCGCCGAAGGCTCGCGCCTGGGCGGTGCCGTGCTGTTCAAGTTGGCCAGCCAGAAGCTGGCACTCGGCGCCCACTTCGGTGCCCGCCACCTGGCGTTGCCGGAGGAAGGCGTGGCGAGCCACTGGCGTGCCTTCAGCCAGGCACTGGATGCGGTGACGCTGACCGACGCCGAGCGCGAGCAGGCGGTGGCCGCGGCCAACGAGGCGTTCCGCACGGTGCAGGGCTTCGTCAACGAAGTGTTCGATACCGCGACGGCGGCGAACGACTGACTGCCATGCCCCGCACGCCGCCATCCGCAGGCAACACCGCTACGCCGCCGCCACAGGCGACCGGCTGGAAACGTGTGCTGCTGCGGGTGCTGGCCGTGGTCGCCCTCGGCGTGGCGCTGGTGGGTGTGGTGACGCCGGGCCTGCCGACCACCGAGTTCGTGCTGCTGTCCGCGTGGGCGGCAGCACGCTCTTCGCCGCGCCTGCATGCGTGGATCCTGCGCCATCGCGTGCTGGGGCCACTGCTGGCCAACTGGCAGGCCGGCAAGCTGCCACGGCGCGCGAAGTGGGCAGCGACCTGCACGATGACGCTGGCCGGCACGTTCTCGGCAATCGCCATTCCGCACCGGCCCAGCGCGGTGATCGTGGTCAGCATCATGGCCTGCGTGCTGGCGTGGTTGTGGACCCGCCCCGAACCCTGAGCGGGCCGCGCTGACGGCGTGCCCGCCGCACTGATGACTGGATGATCCAAATGAGCAACGAACTGAACGTGCTGCTGGCCACCGCGCCGGCAGCGATGACGCCGTGGGGCATGTACCAGGCCGCCGATACGGTGGTGAAGACGGTGATGCTGCTGCTGGTACTGGCGTCGCTGGCCACCTGGTCAGTGCTGGCGGCCAAGGCCTGGCAGTTCCAGCGCGAGGCGCGCTGCCTGCGCACGGCACGGCAGGCGCTGCTTGACGCCAACGCGCTGGAAGACGTCGGCCATGCCGAGCATCTGCAGAGCGGCCTGCAGCACGCGCTGCTGCAGGCGGCACGACAGGAGCTGCAGCAGTCGGCCGAGCTCGCCGACCGCACGGGCTTGAATGCGCGCGTCGCCGCGCGCGTACAGCGCATCGAACTGGAACACGCCGCGCAGCTGCGCAGCGGCACCGGCGTGCTGGCCAGCATCGGTGCGCTGGCGCCGTTCGTGGGTCTGTTCGGCACCGTGTGGGGCATCATGAACAGTTTCATCGGCATCGCGCAGAGCAATACCACCAACCTCGCCGTGGTCGCGCCGGGCATCGCCGAGGCGCTGCTGGCCACTGCGATGGGGCTGGTCGCCGCGATTCCGGCGGTGCTGGTCTACAACCATTTCACCCGTGTGCTGGCTGGGCTGCGCCGCTTGTCCGGTGATCTTGGCACGGCGGTCCAGCTGCTGGTCTCGCGTGATCTCGACCGCGCCGGAGGCACCGCAGGATGATGGCACCCGGCCCGCGTGACGATGATGCAGATCTGCAGGAAAGCCACGAGATCAACGTCACGCCCTTCATCGACGTGATGCTGGTGTTGCTGATCATCTTCATGGTGGCCGCACCG
>DOKO01000113.1:0-165 GCA_003510825.1 Stenotrophomonas sp. | reverse complement strand
GCGGCGGCGCTGGATGCAAGCAGCAAGGGAGACCGCGAGCAGCGCGTGTTCGTCAGTGGTGATCGCCGGATTGCCTATGGCGATCTGATGGCCGTGCTCGACGCGCTGCGCGACGCCGGTTACCTGAAGCTCGCGCTAGTCGGCCAGCCTGCGGACCCGGCATGA
>DOKO01000114.1 GCA_003510825.1 Stenotrophomonas sp. | reverse complement strand
GGAGAACCTGCCGCTGCTGACTGCCCGCGACCAGATCAAGTTCGTCATCTGCAGCCGCGAAGATTACGACTGGGCCAAGGGCATGCTCGCCGAGCACGACCTGGTGAAGCGCTGCACCGTGTTCTTCTCGCCCAGCAAGGGCGAGATCACCGCGCGCCAGCTGGCCGACTGGATCGTCGAAGACCGGCTGCCGGTGCGCTTCCAGATGCAGCTGCACAAGATTCTGTGGAACGACGAGCCGGGTCGATGAGCCCGGGCGTGGTGCCCTGATGTAGTTCCGGCGCGGGACAGCGTGCTGGCTTTCCCCTCCCAACCGGAAGTTTTACCCATGAAGAAGGCAGTCGTGCTTCTCTCCGGCGGCATGGATTCAGCCGCCGTCATCGCCATGGCCCAGGAACAGGGCTTTGCCGTGCATGCCCTGAGCGTGCGCTATGGCCAGCGCCACACCTCCGAGCTGGACGCCGCCGTGCGCGTGGCCAAGGCCCAGGGCGTGATCGCCCACAAGACCGTGGACGTGGACCTGCGCAGCATCGGCGGCTCGGCCCTGACCGATGACATCGACGTGCCCGAAGCGGGCGGCGAGGGCATCCCGGTCACCTACGTGCCGGCGCGCAACACCATCATGCTGTCGCTGGCGCTGGGCTGGGCCGAAGTGCTCGGTGCCAACGACATCTTCTGCGGCGTGAACGCGGTGGACTATTCGGGCTACCCGGATTGCCGCCCCGAGTTCATCGCCGCCTTCCAGGCGCTGGCCAACCTGGCCACCAAGTCGGGCGTGGAAGGGGCGGGCATCACCGTGCACGCACCGCTGCAGTTCCTCAGCAAGGCGCAGATCGTCAGCGAAGGCGTGCGCCTGGGCGTGGATTTCGGCCTGACCGTCTCCTGCTACAACGCCGACGCCAACGGCGCCGCCTGCGGCCACTGCGATGCCTGCCGCCTGCGCGCGCAGGGCTTCGCCGATGCCGGCGTAGCCGACCCGACGCTGTACGCGTAACCGCCCCTCGGTGGGTGCGAACCGTTGGTTCGCACGCTCTCCGCCGGGCATGGCCCGACGCTACCGGTGTGCTGTGGTAGGTGCGAACCGTTGGTTCGCACGCTTTTGCCTTCCCACCCAGCCATCAAAGTAGGTTAAAATGCCGACCCCGCCGAAAGGCAGGGCATGCACGGGCCGTTAGCTCAGTCGGTAGAGCAGAAGACTTTTAATCTTTTGGTCGATGGTTCGAATCCATCACGGCCCACCAATGCATTCAAAGAAGAGACGCCCTTGGGCGTCTTTTTTTTGCTCCGCAATCCGCCTTATCGGCCCTTGGCCGGTCAGCCCCATGCGCCAGCCTGGTGGTGGATCCTGCCGTCGCTGCATACCCACACGACCAGCTGAGCATCCAACGCGGGCTCGTTGGGTTGCCACATGATCGACCAGCAGCTCTTCTCCGGGGGGCCCGGCTGCTCATGCCACACGACGCTGGCAAGGTAACGCCCGGTGTTTGGGATCCCCTGGTCTGAGACATAAGCCTCGGCCATGCGCATTGCCTCAGGCAGCTCAGTGCTGGGCTTGGCCAAGGATGAACCACTGGCCAGTAACAGGGTGCAGAGCAGGCAGGCGCGATTGAGCACGGATAGAGCCTCGTGTGGATGTCTGTTAGTCGCGCTCTGATTTGTATCCGTAGAACGGTCCAAAGAACAGTGGTCCGGCTGCCATGCGGCTGCTGACCTGCTGCTGCACAGAGCGATCAAGCCGCGCTGCGAAGCCTATTCAGGCAAGCGTGGAAATCGAGGTTCGGCCGAGCGGCATACTTGCCCCCCCATGTCGTAACAAGGAGCAGCAATTACATGACGTTCGTTGAACTGAAGCGCGTTGGCGCCATTCTTCTTGCCACTGTGGCTCTGGGCAGTACTTCGGTCCAGGCAGCCGAAAAAGCGGGCGCAACACAGGGGAACGCGGGTACGCCGGCATCAGAACGAGCAGACGGAGTCAAATCACCAGAGCGTTGGTACTACCTGGGCAACAGTGCGTCATCCAAGACCTATATCGACAGGCAGCAGAAGCTGCGGCGTGAGGGTGACACCGTCACGCTGTCGATCCGCCAGGTGCTTGATACCGTGCCCGACGATCTCAAGGTTCATCCCCGGACCCGATACATGGATGTCCGATCGCGCTATGACTGCAAGAAGCACACCGTGGCCCATCTCTCGAGTCTGGAACTCAGCGCAGACAACGAGTATCTCGGCGGCGAACCCAGGCCGCTCGATCCTGTGCCGGTGCATGCGGGCACATTGAATGCCGCGGTGATGGACGTCGCCTGCTCGGCGGGTTGAGCCCGCGCCAGGCTTCATCGTTGCGCGGCAATCCGCTGCGCAACGCCGTTCACTATCAGATCAACGCCCGCCGTGATGTCCGCATGGCCACCATGGCGCGGACCACTCCGGCCTGATTGATCACCGAGGTAACGTGGCCTATCTCGCGTCGGCACCCTTGGCTCGTTCCGCCTCACGATCTGCTGCGGCCTGCGCGGCAATCGCCGCTGCATTCGCGGCAGCATTGGCAGAACGCTCCACTGCAGCACGCTCCGCATCGATCTGCGCCCGCCGCTGGTTGCCGAACTGGCGCTCCATTTCCATTGCAGCAACGAAGCTGTCGGGGTGTTTCGCGGCGCAGGCCTGCTGCACCAGCTGCAGGGTACGATCCGTCAGACCGGGCTGGATGTTGCCCAACAGGCAATCGGCATACGGCGCGGATGCGGCTGGGCCTGCGGCCAGTGCAGCGATGATCAGTGCATTCAACATGCGAACCTCCTTGTAAGTACCAAGTGACTTTACATCGGTCCGGCCCTGGGATGGGCCGGTACTCGATGACGGTGCAGTTACTCCGGCCGCACTTCCCGGCACACCAGTTCAGCCAGCCCACGGCAGGCCATGAACAGGCCATCGACCACGCCTTCGTCCAGATGACGATCGGGTGTGGCCATCAGCCGGCAGCGTTCGGCGGCGTGCAGCATTTCCGCCACGGTGAGCATGCCGACGGCTGCGCGTTCTACGCGGGCCATGGCCTGTTCGCGGCCCGGCGGCAGGGTGGTCTCCGGCCAGAGCAGGCCATCTGCGCCGTCGCCATCGCGGATGCGTTTGAGGCATCCCCAGAACGTGCTCAGGTCGGGTGTGGGATTGTCGCCATCATCGTTGCCGCTGTTGCTGGTGGGGTAGGGGGCATGGGGTGGACGTCGGTTCATCTCGATTTCCTCGGATCCAGGGCGGTAACGCCACCGCGCGGATGCGGGTGGCGGACGGTGCATGGCTGCAAGTCCGGATGACAGTAAGCAACTGGCCGGCGGGTCCGGAGACCCCCACGCACCGCCCGCCATAAAGGCCGACGGATCACCCGCCGGCACGGTCCTGAGACAGTGCCGGCGGGCGAGCGCAAACAACTTGCTCACAGTCATCACGGGCTTGCAGGCCCGGTGCCACCCGGTGTCGGTGGCGCGGCATGTTGGTTACGCCCGCGCTTGGAATTCAATCGGAGTTTTCCGAAAGACCTGCGAAGTCCAGGCGCACAGGGAGAGTGTCGCAGGCGTGTCTGACGCTGCAAACGACAGCATGCGACGCATCTGCTGCACTGCTTGGTTGATCGCGTTGGGAAGCGTCGTGAATAGCACTGCGTAAGCCATCTGTTGTGAGGCGGCGCTTGTAAAGCTGGCTTCACTATTTCTATGGATGGCGGCCGGGCGGGTGGCCTTGAGGCCTGATTTTCTGTGCGTATGCGACAGGGTCGAGGTGGGTTTTGCACAGCCTGACCGTTTGCGGCAAGAGCAGCCGAGCGTGGGCTCGGCTCTACAGATGTCATCGCGCGGTCGGTCATCCACGCATGGCGTGGATCTACTTTTTGCGGGCAATCGCGACGATCGCGGCCACGATGCCGATGGGAATGAGGATGACCGCCAGAACGATGATCCAATGCCAGATGCTGAATGCGCCCATGTACCAACTCCTTGTAAGGGGCCATGCAGGGTAGCACTCGTACGCGCGGTCATTACCCGATGCAGTTCAAGCATCACGCAGCGCCAACGCACGCGACATGGCGCTATGCTCGGCTTCTTTCCCAGGATGGGTCGCTCCATGCGCTTGATCGTGCTGTCGCTGTTGTTGTCCGCCGTCTCCGCCACACCGCTGATGGCTGCCGAACCTGCGCCGAACGTGCAGGCTGCACCCGCCAGCCCGCTGGTGATCGGCGAGACCTTCACCATCGAATCGAAGGCGCTGGGCGAAACCCGCCGCATCAACGTGTACCGCCCGCAGCCCTGGGGCCTGGACCCGAAGACGCCGTTGCCGGTGCTGTACATGCCCGACGGTGGCATCGGCGAGGATTTCCTGCACGTGGCCGGCCTGGTGCAGGTGCTGAGCGGCAACGACAGCATGCGTCCGTTCCTGCTGGTGGGCATCGAGAACACCGAGCGCCGCCGCGACATGACCGGCCCCAGCAGTGACCCGGAGGACCAGAAGATCGCACCGCGCATCGGTGGTTCGGCTGCCTATCGCGCCTTCCTGCGTGACGAACTGATGCCGCAGGTGCGGCAGCGCTACCCGACCACCGACGAGCGCGCGTTGATTGGCGAATCGCTGGCGGGCCTGTTCGTGGTCGAAACCCTGCTGCAGGAACCGACGTTGTTCAACAGCTATATCGCGCTGGACCCGAGCCTGTGGTGGAACAAGGGCGCGCTGCTGGCCGCGGCACCGAAGCTGCTGCCGGCAGTGGCCAAGGCCAAGCCGCGCGTGTTCCTGGCCAGCAGCGGGCAGCCGGAGCTGGCGCAGACCACGCAGCAGCTGAGCGCGCTGCTGCAGGGCGCTTCGCCGTCGCTGCTGGCCGGCTATCAGCCGTTCCCGCAGGAAACCCACGGCACGGTCTACCACCCGGCGGCGCTGCAGGCGCTGCGCACGTTGTTCCCGGCGCACCCGCCGGCCCAGCCTTGATAGCGCCGACGGCAACAGGAGAGAAAGTGATGCAGCACATGCGTGGATGGAGTGCGGTGATGTGCCTGGCGCTGGCCGGGTGCGCGATGTCGGTGGCACCACCGGCGGCGCAGGACGGACCGAAGCAGGACCCGGCAGCCGCAGCCGCCGCAACGCCTGGCGTGGTGCTGCCCGATACCGAAGCGCTGCGCGTGCACGACCCGGCGGGGCGCGACTACCCGATCTGGGTTGCGCTGCCGGCCGACTATGCGGCCCACCCTGAAAAGCGCTACCCGGTGCTGTACGTGACCGACGCGCTGTACAGCTTCCCGCTGGTGCGCAGCGTGCGCAACCTGGTGGGGCAGAAGGGGGTGAACCTGGAAGACTTCATCCTGGTGGGGCTGCCGCCGCAGGAAGGGCTGACCTCAAAGCAGAGCCGCTCGCGCGATTACACGCCGACCGATCCGCAGCGTGATGACCCGACCGACTACAGCGATGACGTCAGCTACGGCGGTGCCGCGCACTACCGCGATCTGCTGGCGGAGCAGGTGCTGCCGATGATCGACGCGCGCTACCGCACCGATCCTGCACGACGCGCGTTCGCGGGCCATTCCTATGGTGGGCTGTTCGGCGCCTATGTGCTGAATACCCGACCGGACCTGTTCAGTACCTACATCCTGTCGAGTCCTTCGCTGTGGTTCGACCACCACCAGGTGACGCAGCGGGCGGACGTGGCCAAGGTTCCCGTGCAGCCGGTGACGGTGGTGCTGTCGGCAGGCAGCTTCGAGGCGATCAAGCCTGGCCCGCGTTACTTCACCCGCAATGACATGGTGCGCGACAACGCGGCGTTCGCCGAGCAGCTTCGCCGCCGCAGCCCGGGTATCAAGGTGGAGAACATGGTCATCGACGGCGAAGATCATTTCACCGTCTATCCGGAGATGATCACCCGTGCGTTGTTGCAGGTGTGGCCGGGTGAGGGGCCGTACAGCAGCGGTTGATGGATGGCGGCCTTACGCCGCCTGCGCGTCCGGGCCGGTCAGCACGCCGGCATCGGCGTGGCGGAAGCACAGCCGGATGGCATCGAGCAGCTCGCTCATGTTGTACGGCTTGGGCAGGAAATGGATGCCATCGCGCAGCTGCGGCAGTACGGCGTGCTGGTCCATGCCCGAGGTGACCAGGATCGGCAGCTGCGGATACAGGCCACGCACGTGGTTGGCGGCCTCGATGCCGCTGACCAGGCCCAGGTTGACGTCGGTGAACAGCAGGTCGAAGCGCTCACCGGCGGCGAGCAGGCCCAGCGCCGCTTCGGCCGAGCTCACGCCCACCACGTGGCAGGCCTGGCTCTCCAGCGCCATGCGGCTCAGCTCGCGGGTTTCCTCGGCATCCTCGATCAGCAGGACACGGGGTTCAACGTGGCGCTTGGACAGCAACATGACGCGACAACTCCGGACAGCAGGGGTGAAATGGCGCGCAAGTATGCTCGACCGTGGGGTGATACCCGCGTGCAGGGGGGGCTAAGGCTGCGTTACAGCACGCTTTCGGCGCGCATGCAGGCCTAATGCGACAACGGCGAGCACCGCCGTGCCGATGCGCAGGGTGGTGGCCTGCCAGCCCAGAGCGACCGCATCGTCGAGGCTGAACACATTCCAGGCCAGGTTCATCGACACGTGCAGGGCCAGGCCGCACCAGAGCGTGTCGCCGTCCAGATGGTCGAGCCAGGCGAAGATGAACCCGCCCAGGGCGATGACCGCGCCGACGAACAGGGCCATGCCGCCGCCCTCGAAGCCGCCGAAGCCCAGCCAGTGCACCATGCCGAACAGCAGCGCCTGCGGCAGCGCCAGCAGGGGCCAGGGGCCGCGCACGATCTTCACCAGCAGCACGAAGCCGAGGCAACGAAACAGCACCTCCTCGGCCAGCGGGAACAGGACGGCCAGCATGCTGGCGTCCAGCGCGGTCAACGCGGTATTCGGCGTGCCGAGCATGGCCAGGCCCAGCCAGCACGGCAGGCTGGCCAGCAGCACCCAGGCCGGTCCGCTGGCGCCGTTCCAGCGCAGGCCGAGGCTGGCGGCCAGACCCACGCCTCGGGGGCGCAGCAGGGCGGCAAGCAGCACTGCCACCGTCACGGCCAGGGCGTTATCGAGCAGGCTGCCGCCGTAGGGCATGGGCAACGCCGGGATGGGCAGGCCAACGGCGGCGCTGAGGTCACGCAGGTTCAGGCCGAGGCCGACGCCGAGCAGCACCAGCAGCACGCGGGCGGCGGTAGGCAGGCGGGACGTCCGGGGCATGCGCGCAGTCCGTGCGGGATGAAGCCGCAGTGTGTGCGGCCGGCCGTGCGCGGGCACGCGCCGTTAGTCCCTGTGCCATCGGTCATGTTGCCGGACAGTCATCGATGGACAGGTACAGTCGAAGGCTGACCAACAGGAGCGACGCCCATGCAGTGCCCCGTGTGTACCACCCAGACCCTGCAGATGGCCGAGCGCCATGGCATCGAGATCGACTACTGCCCGGGCTGCCGCGGCGTGTGGCTGGACCGCGGTGAACTGGACAAGATCATCGAGCGCGCCGGGGCTGCCGCGCCGCCGCCGGCACCGGTGCAGGCCGCACCGCAGGTGGCACCGCCGCCGGTGATGCACCGCGATACCCGCCATCTTGGCCAGCGCCATGATGAAAACCGTGGGCAGTACGGGCAGGGTTACAAGAAAAAGAAGAAGGAAAGCTTCCTGTCGGAGCTGTTCGACTTCTGAGGTTTTGTAGAGTCGAGCCATGCTCGACTATTGGCGGCAGGAGCCAGTCGAGCATGGCTCGACTCTACAGATCAGGTGCTCGGCGTTACCGCCGGCGCAGGATGAACTCGCGGTCGCGCGTGCTGCCCACGATGAAATCGTACTCGCCGGCCTTCTCACAGCCATAACGCGCGTAGAAGCGCTGCGCGGCGAAGTTCTCCTCCCACACGCCCACCCACAGGGTGCGGCGCTCTGGCTGGTCCAGCCAGGCGATGAACGCGTCCATCAGTCGCGCGCCGTGCCCGCCGTTCTGGTGCGCGGCCAGGATGTACAGCCGCTTCAGTTCGATGTCGCCCTCACGTGCCTCGGCATGCGGCAGGGTGTTGGCACCGGCGGCCAGGTAACCCACCACTTCCGCGCCAGCCAGCAGCAGCCAGACCGCGCTGCGCTCGTCGGACAGTTCCTCGCGCTGAGGCACGATGCCGTAGTGCGCCTGCAGGAACACGTCCAGCTCCTGCGGCGGATACGAGTCGCCCCAGGTTTCGGTGTAGGTGGCAATGGCGATGGCCGAAAGCGCTTCGGCGTCGGCCAGGGTGGCGCGGCGGATCTGCAGGGACATGGCAATGTGCGGGATGGAACGCGGCGCAGTGTAGCGGGCCCCGGCGATTGCCGGGGCCCTGTCGTGCTTCAGAACCACATGCGCACACCGGCCACCCAGCGCGTATCGCGTGCGTGGTCGCCGGCAGCGTCGGCGGCATCGCCGAAACTGCGCTCGTGGCTGATGCCGATGTACGGCGCGAAGCGGCGGCTGAACTCGTAGCGCAGGCGCAGGCCGGTCTCGACCTTGTTCAGGCCGCGGCCGATGCCGTATTCCGGTTCGTCCTTGGCCGCCAGCGTGGCCTCCACCACCGGCTGCAGGATCAGCCGGTTGGTCAGCAGCACCTCGTACTCCACTTCGGCCTTGGCCAGCACCTGCCCGCCGGACCCGAAATAGAGCGTGGCCGAGCTTTCGAACTTGTACGGTGCCAGGCCCTGGATGCCGATGGCGGCCCAGGTGCGCGAATCGGCGGGGCGGAAATCCTGGCGCACACCCACCAGCACGTCCCACCACGGCGACACGCTGCGGCCGTACAGCGCTTCCAGCGACGAAGACTCGGTGCGGCTGCCACTGCGCTCGCCATCGCTGCGCAGCCACAGGCGGTTGATGTTGCCGCCGATCCAGCCGGTGGCTTCCCAGGCCTGGCCGTTACCGTTCCTGCCGTCCCAGTGTTCCAGCCGATCGATCAGCAGCAGGCTGTTGATCTCCGGCGCGTGCTGCATGGCGCCGTGGTCGATGGGCGGGAAGGCGGCGGCGCGGTCGGCGTCGGTGGGCACCGGGATCGGTTCGCGCGGTTCGCTCGGCGCGGGCATGTCGTGTCCCATCGTCGAATGATCCATCGTCGAATGGTCCATCTGTGAGTGATCCATCGCGCCGTGGTCCATGCTCGAATGATCCATCTTCGAGTGGTCCACCTTCGAATGATCCATCTTCGAATGATCGACCGGCGCCTTTGCGGGTGCTGCCATGTCATGGCCGGCATGCGCGTCATGCGACTGCGCGAACGCGGGCAGGGCCGTGGCCAGGCCCAGGGCCAGCAGGCTGCGGGAGAGGTGACGGCTCATTCTTCGATCCTCACTTCGCGCATCATCCCCGCTTCCATGTGGTACAGCAGATGGCAGTGGTAAGCCCAGCGGCCGAGTGCATCGGCGCGCACGCGGTAGCTGCGTCGGGTGCCCGGCGGCATGTCCACGGTGTGCTTGCGCACCTGGAATTCGCCCTGGGCGTTTTCCACGTCGCTCCACACGCCGTGCAGGTGGATCGGGTGCTGCATCATCGTGTCGTTGACCAGCACGATGCGCATGCGCTCGCCGTAGTTCAGCCGCAGCGGTTCGGCGCTGGCGAAGGGAATGCCGTCGAACGACCAGGCGAACTTCTCCATGTGCCCGGTCAGGTGCAGCTCGATCTCGCGGCTGGGCTCGCGGCCATCGGGGTCGTCGAACAGGCTGTGCATGGCGCCGTAGGTCAGCACCTGGCGGCCGTTGTCGCGCAGGCCGATGCCGGGGTCATCCAGCTTCGGTTCGCTGGCCGAGCTCTGCATGTCCACCAGCGGGTTGTTGCGTTCGCTGGCGGGGTGCTTGGGTGCCTTGCTGGTGGACGCATCGCCATGGGCGCCGTGGCCCATGCTGGCACCGCAGCCGCCTTCCATGCTCTTCATCGCGGCCATGTCGTGACCACCCATGTCATGGCCCATGTCTGACATCGTCAGCAGCGGGCGCGGGTCGCGCTGCGGAACCGGGGCCTGCAGACCGTGGCGCACGGCCAGGGTGCCGGCGGCG
>DOKO01000259.1:2870-3049 GCA_003510825.1 Stenotrophomonas sp. | reverse complement strand
ACCGGGAACTCGATGCTGATCGACTTGCCCTTCTGCGCCAGCTTCCACAGCGCCTTCTGGTCGGTGATGAACATGGCGATGGCCTCATCGGTCTTCGGCCGCCAGGCCGCCATCGAGATCGGCTTGCCATCGTCCACGGTCACCTTCACCGTGCACTGCGGGCAGCGGAAATCACCGGC
>DOKO01000259.1:0-2674 GCA_003510825.1 Stenotrophomonas sp. | reverse complement strand
CGGGCAGCGGAAATCACCGGCCTGCAGCACCAGATAGGCATGCCGCTTCCATTCGGGATGGTCGCGGAACACCAGCTGCACCGGCTTGGCACCGCTGCCGTCCACGTCCACCCGTTCCTTGCTGTAGATGGTGGCCGAGACCTGCTTGCCCTTGCTGCCGACCGGAATCTCGTTGTACTGCCACAGCGCCTGCATGCGGCGCAGGTCGCGCGCGGCATCGCCCTTGGCCTTCACTTCATCGAAGCCGGCGGCGATGCGCTCGGCCGCGGCGGTGCCCTTGTACTGGTCCAGCAGCGAACCACCGTGGATGCGCGCGCGTTCCCAGTCCTGCGAGGCCACGGCTGCGTCGTATTGCTTGGCGACGTCCTCGGCCTTGGCTTCCTTCTGCGCCTGGGCGGCGGCAGCAGCGGCTTCCTGCGCCTTGCGCTCTTCCTCGGGGTTGCTGCAGGCGGCCAGGGCCAGGGCGCAGGCGGTGATCAGGATCAGACGTTTCATGCGGAAGTCCTTTGCGGGTGCCTTTCTGTAGAGTCGAGCCATGCTCGACTGGCCGTCCAACAGCAGTCGAGCAACAGCAGTCGAGCATGGCTCGACTCTACAAAAAAAGCGCCGGGGGATGCCCGGCGCGTTTTTCTTACTTGGCTTCAGCCTTGGCCAGCAGATCCTGCACCGAGGCGGTGGTGATCGGGTGGTAGCCCGGCTTGGCCTTCTCGAAGGCCTGCTTGGCCAGCTCCAGACCCTTCGGGGTCTTCACCAGTTCGGCGTAGATCGGCATGATCAGCTTGCGACGGCCGACGCGCTCGATGAACGCCGCAGCCGCGTCATTGGCCTGCTCGTAGCCGCTGCGGATGGCCAGCGGGTACCAGCGCATGGCGATTTCGCCATTGGCGGTGCCGGTGAAGTGGTAGGCCTTGTCCAGCGCGGCCAGCTTGTCCAGCGGCAGGGTGGTGCCTAGGCCGTCGATGAAGCGGACCCATTCCTGGGTGCCCCATTCGGCGGTGACCTGGTTGGCCGGCAGGCTGCCCGCACCGGAGAACGCGATGCGCGCGGCATCGACGCTGCTGAAGTTGCGCGACTGTGCCTTGGTGGCGAACGACGGGATGCCCGGCTCGTCCAGCCATGCCTTCAGCTCGGCCTCGCTCACCGCCGAGGGGTTCTTCGGCAGCAGGTTCTTCTTCAGGTAGTCGACGAACTGGTCGGTGTTGGCGCTCTGGAAGGCATGGTCATCGAACCAGCCACGCAGGAACGGATCGAAGGTCTCGCGGCCGAAGCGCTGTTCCAGGAACTCCAGGAACCACGAACCCTTGACGTAGGCGACCTGGCTCAGGGCCTCGTCGGGGTCACGCTCGTTCAGCGGCGGCAGCGCCAACGCCTGGTCGGCCGGGCTCATGTCCTTCACTTCGGCCAGCAGGTCGGTCTGGTCGATCTGCTTCTCCATCTCGGCCATCTCCTTGCCGTACAGGGCTTCGGTGATGCGGCCCTGGACGTAGGTGGTGAAGCCTTCATTGAGCCAGATGTCCTTCCAGCTGGCGTTGGTCACCAGGTTGCCCGACCAGCTGTGCGCCAGTTCGTGGGCGACCAGCGAGACCAGCGACTTGTCGCCGACGATCACGGTCGGGGTGGCGAAGGTCAGGCGCGGGTTTTCCATGCCGCCGAACGGGAACGACGGCGGCAGCACCAGCATGTCGTAGCGGCCCCAGCGGTATTCGCCGTACAGCTTTTCGGCGGCACCGATCATCTTCTCGGTGTCTTCGAATTCCTTGGCGGCCTTGTTGACCATGGTCGGCTCGGCCCAGACGCCGGAGCGGCCGGAGATCGGCTCGAACACCAGGTCACCGGCGGCGATGGCCAGCAGGTAGGACGGGATCGGCTGCGGCATCTTGAAGGTGTAGTCACCGTCACGCGCGGCCTTCGGATCGTTGTCGGCGCTCATCAGCACCATCACGTCCGGGCGCGAGGTCACGTGCGCGCTGTAGGTGAAGCGCACGCTCGGGGTGTCCTGCAGCGGCACCCAGGAACGGGCGTGGATGGCCTGCGACTGGCTGAACATGAAGGGCAGCTTCTTGCCCTCGGTCATCGACGGCTCCAGCCACTGCAGGCCCGAGGCGGTCGGTGCGGTGTGGTAGGTCACTTCGACCTTGGCCGGCTGTTCCGGCGCTTCGATGGTCAGCTTGCTGCCAAACACCTTGTCGACCGGGGCCAGGGCGAACTTCAGTTCGCTGCGTGCGCCATCGGCGCCGATGGCCTCGACCTTGGACACGTTCAGCTCACGGGTGTCGAGCACCAGCTGCTGGGCGTCCTTCTGCTTCCATTCCAGGGTGTAGGTGGCAGTGCCGCCGATCTGCTTCTGGTCGAAGTCCAGCTTCAGATCCAGCGCGATGTCCTTGATGACGACCTTGTCCGGCTCGGCGTACGAGCTTTCGTCGTGGCTGCGGTTCTCGGCGTTCACGGGGGCGGCGGGGGCCTTTTCGGCAGTCGGGGCGGCGGCGGGCGCGGCCGCCTCCTGGGAGCAGCCGGCGGCCAGGGCCACGGCCAGCGGAAGGAGCATCAGCGGATTACGCATGAATCGGGACCGTTACGGGGATCAAACCCCAATGGTACCTCTCCCTCGCCCCGGACGCGTTGCGCGATGCGGGGTAAGGCCGGCCAGGGGGCGGCCCGCCGGGCATGGCCCGGC
>DOKO01000268.1 GCA_003510825.1 Stenotrophomonas sp. | reverse complement strand
CGACATGAACACCGACCACACGCTGGAAGAGGTCGGCAAGCAGTTCGACGTGACCCGCGAGCGCATCCGCCAGATCGAAGCGAAGGCCCTGCGCAAGCTGCGTCACCCGAGCCGCTCGGAGCAGCTGCGCAGCTTCCTGGATATCGACTGATATCCAGCGACGGCTGATGTGTTGAGAGAAACCCCGCTTCGGCGGGGTTTTTCTTTGGTAGCGCCGGGCCATGCCCGGCGAATTGATTGATGTATTCGTTATTTTTACGTAACACTATTCTTGATGTGAGTCGCTGCAGTCGTCTTTAAAGCCTTTGAAAAACAGCGACTTTGATGTTGTCGCCAGCTTGCAGGTAGCGTGCTTTTGCGATAAATACGTAACACTATTCGTCTCCAAGGCCCGCCCATGGCCCGCCGCGCGCTCCTGCAGCCCCAGGATCTGATCGCCCAGCTTCCCCCCGGCCAACCGCAGCCGGCGGCCCTGCTGGCCGAGCGCCTGGGCGTGAACCGCATGACCCTCAGCCGCCTGGTCGCAGCCAGCGGCGATCAGGTCGTGCGGCTGGGCCAGACGCGTGCCACCGCCTATGCCCTGCGCCAGCCCTCACGCGTAGGCAGCGAATGGCCCCTCTATCGCCTGCGCGAAGACGCCACGCTGGAAGAGCTGGGCCGGCTGATCGCGCTCAGCGGCGACACCTTCCACGTGGACGCCAGCCGCGCGCGGCCCAACCTGCTGCGCGCACCGGACGGCGACATTGCCGCCTTCTTCCCGGGCCTGCCGTGGTACCTCGACGATCTGCGCCCGCAGGGCTTCCTGGGCCGCAGCTTCGCGCATGGCCGCGCGCGCGGGCTTGGACTGCCTTCGGATCTGGCGCGCTGGCAGCGCGACGACGTGCTGGTGGCGCTGGTGCATGGCGGCGGAACCGAGACCGGTGATCTGCTGCTGGGTGGCGAGGCCGTACAAGCGGCTCTGGCCGCGTTGGATGCACCGCCTGACCGCGTGGCTGCACGTGACCGCCCGCAGCAGTACCCGCAACGTGCGCGTGCCGCGCTGGCCGGTGAAGACGTGGGCTTGTCACCCGGCGGCGAGCAGCCCAAGTTCACCGCCACGGTGGAAAGCGACAGCGGTCGCCGGGCGGTGATCGTGAAGTTTGCCCAGCCCGATGGCGGCGAGGCCGCGCAGCGCTGGGCCGACCTGTTGGTCTGCGAACACCTCGCGCTGGAAACCCTGCGCGACGCTGGCGTGGATGCCGCCAGCAGTGAGCTGCTGCAGACACCTACGCATACCTTCCTGGAAGTGGCGCGCTTCGACCGCAGCGCCGATGTGCTGGGGCGCCGGGGCTTCGTTTCGCTGCTGTCGCTGTCGGCTGCGTTTACTGGCGAAGCAACGCTGGACTGGCCGCGCTCGGGAGCGCAGCTGCAGGCGCTGGGCTGGTTGTCTGCGGAGACCGTGCAGGCCATGGCCCGGCTGCATGCGTTTGGTCGGCTGATCGGTAACAGCGATATGCATCAGGGCAACATCGGTTTCCGTCTCGTTGATCACGGTCCGTTGCCGCTGGCGCCGGCCTACGACATGTTGCCGATGTCGCTGGCACCGTCGCGGCTGGGTGTGCTGCGGCAGGATGTTCCTTTGGACGCGGTTGCGCCGCGTGAGAGCGGCGAGCTGGAACATCTGCGCTGGGCGGCGCCGCTGGCGAGCGAGTTCTGGGAGCGCGTTGCGGGGGATGCGCGGGTGCGGTCGGGAGGGCTGCGCGCGCTGGCGCGGGGGAATGCCGAGCGGGTCAGGGCCATGGGAATGCGGTTCGGGTGATCCCGACCGGTGTCGCATATGCCGTTTGAATTCTTCCTGCAGTGACCGCAGTCTGGCCGGGCAGATGCTCAACACATCACGTAGGCGGGCCGGACATCACCGGCACCGATGCAGGCGCGCAGCAAGCCACGCACACCGCGTACGGCCTGCTGCTCTGGTTCGTCATGTATCTGGAGCTACGCCATGAACGATGTAGAGAACGACACGGCCGATTCCCTGCGGGCGAATTTCCCGCCGCTGCTTGACTAGGAGGTACTGCAGGACGAGCGCGAAGACCGGCTTGGTTTCGCCCGGCGCACGACGTATGCGCTGCTGACGCTCTCTGGTGAGGGACTGGTTGAAGGCTTTGCTGGCAGCAACCGCGCGGGACTGGAAGGGGCGAGGCGGACTGTTGCCCTGTTCCAAGCGCATCTGCGGCAGATGCAGCACTTCGCGGAGATTGCCGAGGTGCGGCTGGAGCAGGTCGCCAAGGCACTGGCCGTTGATGCCTGAGTAGCGGGCCAGGGGCGCGCTCAACTACACTGTGGCGCTGCGCAGGGCCTATAGCTCAACGGTTAGAGCAGGGGACTCATAATCCCTTGGTTCCAGGTTCGAATCCTGGTGGGCCCACCATAAAGATGGATTGCGCAGTACGCTTGCCCCCTGCGAGCACTACGTACGCTCAGCCCGCGGACTGCGGGGCCAGTCGCCGGAAGTCATCCATCTGCGCCTGGCCGTTGAACCATGCCTTCGGGAATACCTCGAACATGACGTCCGAATGGTAGAGAAGGAACAGTTCATCACTTTCCCGCAGCTTCGTGTAATCCGACCATCGTCGTTTGGCCTGCACGTGCTCGGACGCAACATTGAGCCATTCTTCGTCCCAGGTGTAGGTGTAGTGAGCATGCAGACTCGCCTGCTGGCGATGGATCCTGGCCACCTGACGGGGCAGCGCCAGCCTGGACTGGGCGAGCGCACCGATCGCGCCGCCAACACCGCCGCAGACAAGGACAAGGCCGGAGAAGTGATGGCCCACGGCGAGAGCGAGAATGCCGATCACCGCACATCCCAGCAGGATCGATACCAGAACCTTGATCGTCTTCCGCCGGTGCAGTCGAAGTGCGTGTAGATGCTGCTCTTGAGTAAGTATTCCGGAAATCATCAGCCCTGGCCTGTGATAACGCACTGAAACGAAATGTCCCTGAAACCGACTGCTCCACTCGCAACGGCTGCTACGAAGTGAATAACGGCTTGATTCGATTGTGTCACCGTACTGAGCTGTCGAGAATGGAACCATTCAAAATAAAGTCTGAAAGAAGTCCTTGATCGGTATTGGCTGCAGAGGGAGGCCGGGCAAAGTACTGCACCTGTAAAACAAGCTTGACACCCAGCCCGCCGCAGTAGACCTTTCCCCGCATGACTATTGATATCGAATCGCTCAGCCTTCGGGAGCTGGGCGCACTGGTGGCTGCGGCCGAACAGCGCAAAGCTCTCATCAGTACCCGCCGCCCGGCCGCCGCCGTGCGCCGCCTGCTGAAGGCCGCTGCCGCCGAAGCCGGTTACACCATCGAAGAACTCTTCGGCGATGAAGTCGCAGAAATCGCAGCACCGGCACGTAAACCGGCACGACGTAAAACCGGCAAGGTCGCGGCCAAATACCGCGATCCGGAGTACAAGCGCCTGACCTGGACCGGCCGTGGGCGCATGCCGCGTTGGCTGGCACACAAGGTGTCCATGGGCCACAAGGTCACCGATTTCCTGATTCCGGGCCTGGCCAAGCCGACCGCCGGCAAGACCAGCAGCATCGGCAAGCGCACCGTCATCAAGAAAGCCTGAGGCCTGCGTCCCACTCCCGCGCATGGGCTGGGGCTGCCTTCGCATTCCGCATCTGAATCGATCTAATATGCTCCCATCTATCCAGCACGGGAGCGCACGGCATGGCGTTGGGCAAGTGGATGATGGCCGCCTGCATGGCAGCGGCATTGGCAACGGGCGCGCAGGCCGCGCCGCCGACCACCTCGGGTAATCCGATCCTGAAGGGGTGGTATGCCGACCCGGAAGCCGCGGTATTCGCCAACCGCTACTGGATATTCCCGACGACATCAGCGGATTACGATGCGCAGATCACTTTCGACGCGTTCTCGTCGCCGGATCTGGTGCATTGGACCAAGCATGCCGACGTTCTGAACGCCAGGAACGTGCCCTGGGCCAAGCGCGCGATGTGGGCGCCGTCCGTGGTGGAAAACAAGGGCAAGTACTACTTCTTCTTCGCCGCCAACGACATCAAGACCGACAGCGAGCTGGGTGGCATCGGCGTGGCCGTGGCTGATCGTCCGGAAGGGCCATACAAGGACCTGCTCGGCAAGCCGCTGGTCGGCGCTTTTCATAATGGCGCGCAGCCCATCGACCAGTTCGTGTTCAAGGACGACGACGACGCCTGGTACATGATCTACGGCGGCTGGAAGCACGCCAACATCGTGCGCCTGAAGGATGATTTCACCGGCGTGCTACCGCTGGCCGATGGTTCGCTGTTCAAGGAAATCACGCCGGCGCCGGAATACGTGGAGGGCCCGCTGATGTTCAAGCGCGGTGGGCGCTATTACTTCATGTGGTCCGAAGGCGGCTGGGGTGGCCCGGATTACAAGGTGGCCTATGCCATTGCCGATGCGCCCACCGGCCCGTTCAAGCGTGTCGGCACGGTGCTGCAGCAGGATGAGGCCATCGCGACCAGCGCCGGCCACAACTCGGTCATCCAGGTGCCAGGCACCGACCGCTGGTACATCGTCTACCACCGTCGCCCGCACGGTGACACCGCCCGTGACCACCGCGAGACCGCCATCGAGCGCATGGAGTTCGATGCGCAGGGCCACATCCTGCCGGTGAAGATCACCCATGAGGGCGTGGCGGCCGATCCGCTGCGCTGACGCCGGCGGATCGGCAGGCAATCAGGCGTTCTGGAACACCGCCAGCTGCGCGGCAAACGCGCGCTGGTAGGCCGGCCGCGCCGTCGCGCGCGCCAAGTAGGCAGCCAGCAACGGGAATTCATCGACGATGCCGCTGCTTTTCAAGCGCAGCAGCACCGACACCATCAGCAGGTCGCCGGCACTGAACGCGCCGTCCAGCCACGGGCCGTCGCCCAGCCGCGTCGACAGTTCCTGCAGCCGCCGCCGCACGCGCTCGTCCAGCATCACCAGCCGCTGCGCGTACCAGGGCTGTTCGCGCTCCAGCACCCAGGCCATCGAACGCTCGACGATCGGCGGCTCCACCGTGTTCAGCGCGGCGAACATCCACACGATCGCGCGCATGCGGCCCTCTGCATCGGCAGGCAGCAGGCCTGGATGCTGTTCGGCCAGGTGCAGGATGATCGCGCCGGATTCAAACAGCTGAAGGTCGCCGTCCTGCCAGGTGGGAATCTGCCCGAACGGGTGGCGCGCGCGGTGCGCGGGTTCCTTCATCTCGGCGAAGGTCAGCAGCTGTACGTCGTAGGCGATGCCCAGTTCCTCCAGCGCCCAGCGCACGCGCATGTCGCGGGCCAGGCCCTGGCCGCGGTCGGGGGAGGTGGCGAAGGCGGTGAGGATCGGATGCATGGTGGTGCTCCTGCAGGCGACGGGCCTGCCTTTCCTGTTCCGACGAATGACGGGGGAGAAAATCGACGCAACCGGAGTGGCCGTCAGGGCGTGGCGGGTGCGGCGGCGTCCTGCGCCGCAACGACCTGCCACTGGCCATTCCGCTTCACCCACACGTCAGTCCAGACGTACCGGCCGCTGCTGCCATCCCTGCGTGTCCAGGTCTCGGTGCCATGGGCGATGGCGGTATCGCCGAAAAAGCGTACGTCCACCTGATTCAGCGTATTGGACACGATCTGCTTGGCCGGGCCGGTTTCGCGTGTGACCTGTGCCTTGTCATAGCGCCGGCCCTTTGTGTCGGTACCGACGAAGTCATCCGCGAAATAAATCCTGCGTTGCGTGCGGTCGCCGGTCACCACCGATTCGGCCCAGTCGCGGGATGCGTTGATGATGTAGCGTTCGGCCTCGGTCGTGTCCGGCGCGGCGGCAGCGTGTGCGCTCATGGGCAGCACTGGAGCGGTGGACAGCAGGCCGGCGATCATTGCGTGCGAGAACTTCATGGGTGGCTTCCAGGGCGTCCTGCGCGGACCGTAGCACAGCGACAACCTGCTTGCGCCAGGATGTTCCATCGCGGCATCAGCCATGCACAGATGTTCGGTGGCCGTGAACGTACCGGTCTGCCGGTGTGAGTCGTTGCCGTGCATTGCACTGCATGATTTCCGCATCAAACGGTACTCACTCGCGAAGCACGCGCGCTTCTCCACTCTGGTCCTGCAGGCAACGGACACACCGCTGCCCTCATCCCGCAGACCCGATCAAGGAGAAACACCATGAGCACCCAGTCCACCATCGAACATCGCCTCAACGACCTGATCGAGATCGCCCGCGACGGCAAGTCGTTCTACGAAGAAGCCGCCACCAAGGTGAAGGACACCGAGCTGTCCGCGCTGTTCGTGCGCATCGCCGGCGTCAAGGCGCGCATCGTCTCTTCGCTGAGCAGCGCCGTCGTTGCCACCGGCGGCAAGCCGGCCGAGCACGGCACGATGGTCGGCTCGATGCAGCAGTTCTATGGCAAGGTGCGCGCCGCCTTCGGTGACACCAACTATGGCTACGTGGCCGAGCTGGAAGAGTCCGAAGACCGCCTGCTGGCCGCGTTCAAGGACGTGCTGAACGACAACGAGCTTCCGCCGGCCGTGCGCCAGGAAGTGACCGCGTGGCTGCCGGAAGTGCAGGATTGCCACCGCGTGATGCGCGACCGCAAGCATGCGATGAAGGCGGCCTGATCCTCGGCTTTGGCTGAGCGATCGCTGCAACGAAGGGCCCCGTCATTGGCGGGGCCCTTTCTGTTTGCTGGCGTCAGTATGTTGCGCCGACAAGACGCAGGCAGTCTGCAATCAATGCCTGCTTGAACGCTGCGCGCTGGTCCTTGGGGGCTGCGATGAGATCGTCGGTAGCGCCGTGCACCCCTGAATAGATCAGCGATGCGGTGACGGCGGGCGCAGGCAACGCCCAGTGGCCACCGGCAATGCCTGCTTCCAGCAACTGCAGCAGCTGCTGCTGGATGGCATTGCGTTCGGCATTGCCGCGGCCGAGGTGGTGGTGCTGGCTGTAGACCACGTCGTGTACCTCGTGGGTGCGCACGTACACATCGATGTTGGCTTCGATCCAGCTGCGCAGGCGGGCCAGGCAATCATCGGTCGGCTGCGCATCCACCGCCTGTTCCACCTCGTCCATGAAGCGCGTCGTGTAGCGCTGGGCAAGGGCGTGCAGGATCTCGGCCTTGGAATTGAAGTAGGTGTAGAAGGTGCCCTTGGCCACGTCGGCGGCCTGCACGATGTCGCTGATCGTGGTGGCCTCCACCCCGCGCTGCAGGAACAACGCCTCGGCCGCATCCATCAGTTCCTCCAGGCGGACCTGCGCGGGTTTGGTGCGCGGCCGCTGTGGATCGGGGGCGTGGGGCATGGCGGGCATCCAGACGGGAACAGGGCCATTGTAATCGCCGATAGGAACTGACTGACCGCCAGTCATTGACTGACGGTCAGTCGATGAATAGCATGGCGCTGCACTCTCCCCCACAGGTTGCACGCCATGCGCTCGCTGCGTCGCCCGGCCCTTGTCCTGGCCGCCTATCTCGGTACCTTTCTGGCGTCGCTGGACATCAGCATCGTCAACGTCGCCCTGCCCACGCTGCAGCAGGCCCTGCACACCGACCTGGCCGGGCTGCAGTGGGTCATCAACGCGTATGCCATCGCCCTGTCGGCGCTGATGCTGTCGGCCGGGCCTCTCAGCGACCGCCACGGCCATCGGCGCATGTGGCTGGCCAGCGTGGCCCTGTTCACGGCTGGCTCGCTGCTGTGTGCGTTCGCCGGCAGCCTGTCCACGTTGATCGTCGGCCGCACCGTGCAGGGCGTCGCCGGGGCGCTGCTGATTCCCAGCGCGATGCCGATCCTCAGCCACGCCTTTCCCGACCCGCAGCAGCGGTCACGGGCCATTGGCGGCTGGTCGGCGTTCAGTGCACTGGCCCTGGTGCTGGGCCCGCTGCTGGGCGGCGTGCTGGTGCAGTGGGCCGGTTGGCCCAGCATCTTCCTGATCAACGTGCCACTGGGGCTGCTGGCGCTGGCCCTGGGGGCGTGGAGCATTCCCGAGCGCCGCCACCCGCAGCATGCCGCGCTGGACCCGGCGGGGCAGGTGCTCAGCATCGTCGCCCTTGCTGCGTTGAGTTACGGCTTGATCGGCATCGGCGAGCATGGCGTGTCCGCGCCACCCACCTTGCTGGCACTGGCCGTCGCCGTGCTCGGCCTGCTGGCGTTTGCCAGGGTGCAGTGCCGTGTTGAACGGCCACTGCTGCCGCTGGATCTGTTTGCGGGGCGCGCGTTCGCGCTGTTGAACGTGGCTTCGTTCGTGCTGGGCTTCACCGCCTATGCAAGCCTGTTCTTCCTCTCGCTGTTCTTCCAGCAGGCGCAGGGCCACAGCGCCGCGGATGCAGGCATGCAGCTGGTGCCGCAGTTCCTGCTGATGGGGGCGGTGTCGTTGCTGTTCGGGCGGATCGTATCGCGTGTTGGACTGCTGGCAGCGGTCGCCCTGGGCTACACGATGGTCGGCATCGCGCTGTGTGCGATGGCTTGGTTCACGGCAACCACCTCGGTGGCTGTGGTCACCGCAACCCTGCTGGTCCTGGGAGCGGGCATGGGCATGGCCGTTCCCGGTACCGCTGCGGCGGTGATGGCCTGCGTACCGCACGAGCGCGCAGGCATCGCTTCGGCCACGATGAACGCACTTCGCCAGGCCGGCATGAGTCTCGGGATCGCGCTGCTCGGCAGTCTGATGAGCATGCGTGCGCTGCACTGCCTTGCGGCATCCGTTGGCAGGGACGGTGTGGTGCAGGCGCGTGCAGTATTGCAGGCACCCGCATCCACGTTGGTGGCATCGCCGTGGCTGGGCAGCTATCGCGTTGCCACTGCCAGCGGCTTTGCCTGGGCGATGGGTGCGGCAGGGATCATCGCGCTTGCGGCCGGCTGCAGCGTATGGCGCCAGCGAACTGTCGCGTGAAGCGCTCGCTGCTCAGCCCTGTTGCTGCGGATACGGCGACGCCGGTGCACCCGGTGCCTTCGGTTCGTCCTGCATCTGTTGCTGCTGGCGCTGCGCATTGGCATGCCGCGCATGCCCGCCCTCGCGGCCGATCGCCGCCATGTGCTGGCGGTTGCGGCTGATCGCTTCGCCGCCCTTGCGGCCGGCGACGCGTGCTTCGGCGGAATTGAATTCATGCGCGTTGCCCGATGCGTGGGCCGCGCGGCCGCCCTTGGCGGCGATGGCGCGCTGCTTGTCTTCATCCATCGAGGCGAAGCCGCGATTCTGTGTGCCGTGGGGTGCATTGGCCATGCTGTGTCTCCTGTGCGGAAGGGACGCCGCCAGCTTCGACGACCGGTCCCATGCTGCACAGCCCACGGTAATGGCAGGTGCATGTTCGCGGCGCTGCTTTCACGCTGGCCATGCACGCGCTTGACGCTTCGCTATCGCCTCACGCAGGTGAACAGGCTGTTGCCGCGCCCGTGCACGCGCCTAGAATCGAGGGATCCCGGTAGCTCCCGGGCGCTGTCGAGCGAATGGATTCAATGAAGATCCTGTTGACCGGAAGTTCCGGGCGGATCGGGCGCGCGATCTTCGGTGCGCTGGCCGCCGAGCACGACGTGGTGGGGTTGGACCGCATGCCCTTCAACACCACCCGCATCATTGCCGATGTCACCGACCGCTAGGCGCTGGAGCGCGCCGTGCGGGGCGTGGACGCGGTGATCCACACCGCGGCCCTGCACGCGCCACACGTCGGCCTGGTGCCAGATCCGGTGTTCGAGCAGATCAACGTCGACGCCACCGGCCAGCTGCTGCAGCTTGCCCGGCAGGCCGGCGCGCGCCGCTTCGTGCTGACCAGCACCACGGCGCTGTACGGCCATGCGGTAGTGGCCGGTGGCTGCCGCTGGATCGACGAAACGACCGAACCGCTGCCACGCACCATCTACCACCGCACCAAGCTGCAGGCCGAAGCACTGGCCGAGCAGGCGGCGGGGCAGGGCTTCGAGGTGCGCGTGCTGCGCATGGCGCGCTGCTTCCCCGAGCCACCCGAGCGCATGGCCATGTTCCGCCTGCACCGTGGCATCGACGCGCGCGATGTGGCCAGTGCCCACGCGGCGCTGCTGGTGGATGAGGGTGGGCCGTTCCAGCGCTACATCGCCTGCGCGGCCAGTCCATTCCAGCGCAGTGACTGCCTGGAGCTGGCCGTCAACCCGCGCCAGGTGCTGGCCCGCCGGGTACCGCAGCTGCTGGCCGAGTTCGACCGCCGCGGCTGGCCGCTGCCGCTCAGCATCGACCGTGTCTACGACAGCAGCCGGCTGCGCCAGGCGCTGGGCTGGCAACCGCGCTTCGGCCCGGAGGGCGTGCTGCAGCAGTACGCCGCAGGCAGCATCGAAGTGCTGCCCAGGGTGCAGTGGCTGGGCGACCGCGTGGTGGAATGAAGGTGGGTAGAGTCGAGCTTGCTCAACTGCTCTTTGCATCAGTCGAGCAAGCTCGACTCTACGAAGGGCAGCTCTGCTACGTGAGCGTGTTCAGGTTCCCGCAGGCGGCTTTTCCTCAATCCGGCCCGCCTGCGGCCGCTAACCCGGTGCGTGCCTTGCCACCGTGGGTTTCGATCCGCAGCTGGCAGGCGGCGGCGCGAGGGATCGCGCATCTGCGCGGTGCCGTCGTGGTGCCGGTTGTCCTGAA
>DOKO01000178.1 GCA_003510825.1 Stenotrophomonas sp. | reverse complement strand
AGCTGGTCGCGCAGTTCGACGGCTATGAGTCGGTGCCGGGCGTGTTCGTGAAGGGCAAGCTGACCCTGGGCGAGAACATCGGTGACCTGGGCGGCCTGACCGTGGCCTACGACGCGCTGCAGATGGCGCTGAAGGAAGACCCGAAGGCCAATGTCGAAGTCGACGGTCACAGCCAGGACCAGCGCTTCTTCATGAACTGGGCCACCGTGTGGCGCCGCAACTTCACCGATGGCGAGCTGCGCGTGCGCCTGAACACCGATCCGCACGCACCGGCCAACTTCCGCGCCAACGGTGCACCGTCGAACATGCCGTCCTACGCCGCTGCGTTCCAGTGCAAGGCCGGTGATGCGATGGTGCGCGCCGACGACAAGCGCGTGGTGATCTGGTAATCGCCACGGCGGTTGTCTGAGTACAGACGGCCCCGCGAAAGCGGGGCCTTTTCTTTGCGGGGCTGGCCGGGCGGTAGAGTCGACCGTTGGTCGACTATCGCGCGCAGCGCGGGATTTTCGCGGTCTGCGGGAAGAGCGGTCGACCAACGGTCGACCCTACCCAGGCTGGCCGGGCGGTAGAGTCGACCGTTGGTCGACTATCGCGCGCAGCGCGGGATTTTCGCGGTCTGCGGGAAGAGCGGTCGACTAACAGTCGACCCTACCCAGGCTGGCCGGGCGGTAGAGTCGACCGTTGGTCGACTATCGCGCGCAGCGCGGGATTTTCGCGGTCTGCGGGAAGAGCGGTCGACCAACGGTCGACCCTACCGAGGCTGACCGGGCGGTAGAGTCGACCGTTGGTCGACTATCGCGCGCAGCGCGGGATTTTTGCGGTCTGCGGGAAGAGCGGTCGACTGACAGTCGACCCTACCCAGGTGGCTATCGCGCGCAGCGCGGGATTTTTGCGGTCTGCGGGAAGAGCGGTCGACCAACGGTCGACGCTACCCGGCCAGCATGTCGCGGAAACGCCTCAGCACGTACGGGTCAATCAACCCGCCGGCCTGCTCATCGAGGATGCGCAGCACCGCGTCATGCTCCATCGCCTGGCGGTAGGGGCGGGCGCTGGTCATCGCGTCGTAGGCGTCGACCACGGTGAGGATGCGTGCGCCCAGCGGGATCGACTCGCCGTGCAGGCCATCGGGGTAGCCGCTGCCGTCGTGGGCTTCGTGATGGGCGCGGATCAGCCGCGCCACCGGTACTGCATCGCTGCGGCCGGTGGCCAGGAAGATGTGTTCGCCGCGCACCGGGTGCTCGCGCATGATCGCGCGATCCTCGTCGGTGTGCCGGCGCGGGCTCAGCAGCACGTCATCGGGAATGCCGATCTTGCCGATGTCGTGGAAGCGCGCGGCCAGGCTGACGTGCGCGCGGCTGTCGCTGTCCATGTCGCAGTGGACGGCCAGGCGCTGGGCGAGCAGGCCGACGCGGTCGCAGTGATGGCGGGTGTAGGCATCGCGCATCTGCAGCGACATCGACAGTGCATCGACGAGGCAGGCATCGGTGTGCAGCAGATCGGGAGGGTTGGAATCAAGCATGGGGGTGGCGCCGCCTTGGCACGCAGAAACAACAAGGCCCGCGTCTGCGGGCCCGGATGGGGTGGGGTGGTGCATAGGGTAACGCGTGCGCCGGGGTCAGCGCAGCGCCAGGGTCAGCAGCAGCGCGCGCGCCGCGTTGAAGCGGTCCTCCGGCAACGGCAGCGGGTGCTTGATGCGCAGTTTGTCCGGCCCTTCCATGGCATACAGGTTGGGCTGCTTCTGGATCAGCTGGATCACCGCCATCGGATCGATGTTCGGCTTGGATTCGAACACGATGCGGCCGCCGTTCTCGCCCAGGTCCAGCTTGCGGATGCCCAGGGTGTTGGCCTGCAGCTTCAGTTCGGCAATGGCGAACAGGTGCTTGGCCGCATCCGGCAACAGGCCGAAGCGGTCGATCATCTCCACCTGCAGCTCGCGCAGTGCCTCGCTGTCACGCGCGCTGGAAATGCGCTTGTACAGGGTCAGGCGGGTGTGCACGTCCGGCAGGTAGTCCTCCGGGATCAGTGCCGGCACATGCAGCTCGACTTCGGCGCCGCGTACTTCCTCGCCGGCATCCAGGTCGGGCAGCTTGCCCTGCTTGATGCTGCGCACCGCGCGCTCCAGCAGCTCGGTGTAGAGGCTGAAGCCCACCTCGGCCATCTGCCCGCTCTGGTCCTCGCCCAGCAGTTCGCCGGCACCGCGGATTTCCAGATCGTGCGTGGCCAGGGTGAAGCCGGCGCCGAGTTCGTCCATCGAGGCGATCGCTTCCAGGCGCTTTTCCGCATCCGGGGTGATCGAGCGACGGTCCGGCGCCACCAGGTAGGCATACGCACGGTGGTGCGAACGACCGACGCGGCCGCGCAGCTGGTGCAGCTGGGCCAGACCGAAGCGGTCGGCGCGGTTGATGATGATGGTGTTGGCGTTGGGGATGTCGATGCCCGATTCGATGATCGTGGTCGACAGCAGCACGTTGAAGCGCTGCTTCTGGAAATCCAGCATCACCTTTTCCAGCTCGCGCTCGGGCATCTGCCCGTGGGCGATCCCGATGCGCGCTTCCGGCACCAGCTCGGACAGCTCGCGCTGCATGCGGCCGATGCTTTCCACGTCGTTGTGCAGGAAGTACAGCTGGCCACCACGCGCCAGCTCGCGCTGGAAGGCTTCGCGCAGCAGCGCGTCGTCCCACTGGGTGATGAAGGTCTGCACCGCCAGCCGGTTCGGCGGCGGGGTGGCGATGATCGACAGGTCGCGCAGGCCGGCCATGGCCATGTTCAAGGTACGCGGGATAGGCGTGGCGGTCAGGGTCAGCAGGTGAACGTTGGCGCGCAGCGCCTTCAGTGCCTCCTTCTGGCGCACGCCGAAACGCTGCTCCTCGTCGACGATGACCATGCCCAGGTCCTTGAACTTCACGTCCGGCTGCAGCAGGCGATGGGTACCGACGATGACGTCGATGGTGCCGGCGGCGACCTTCTCCAGCTCGGCCTTGATTTCCTTGGTGCTCTTGAAGCGCGACAGCACTTCCACCTTCAGCGGGTAATCGGCGAAGCGGTCGCGGAAGTTGCGGTAGTGCTGCTCGGCCAGCAGCGTGGTCGGCACCAGCACGGCCACCTGCTTGCCCGCGCTGGCCGCGGCAAATGCCGCGCGCACCGCCACTTCGGTCTTGCCGAAGCCGACGTC
>DOKO01000270.1 GCA_003510825.1 Stenotrophomonas sp. | reverse complement strand
CCGTGCGCGCTGCCGGCCACGCCGTCGATCTGTACGAGGCCAAGGGCTCGCCCGGTTGCAAGTTCCTGATCGCCGGCAAGGGTGGGCTCAACCTGACCCATTCCGACCCGCGCCCGCTGTTCGACAGCCGTTACCGCGAGCAGGCCGCTGCCGTCGGCCAGTGGCTGGATGGCTTCGACGCCCAGGCGCTGCGCGACTGGGCCGCCGGCTTCGGCGTGGAGACCTACGTGGGCAGCTCCGGCCGCGTGTTCCCGGTCGACCGCAAGGCCGCGCCGCTGCTGCGTGGCTGGGTGCGCCGCCTGAAGGAACAGGGCGTGCGCCTGCATGCCAACCATCGCTGGACCGGGTGGAACGAGGACGGTGCACTGTGCTTCAGCACCGAAGACGGCCCGCTTGAGGTGCAGGCTGATGCCACCGTGCTGGCCCTGGGCGGCGGCAGCTGGCCGCAGCTGGGCAGCGATGGTGCCTGGGTCGCGCCGCTGCAGGCGCGCGGCGTGGACATCGCTCCGCTGCAATCAGCCAACTGCGGCTTCGACGTGGACTGGACCCCGTTCTTCGCACAGCGCAATGCCGGCGCACCGCTGAAGCCGGTGGTCGCGCACTGGATCGACCTGCAGGGCCAGCCGCAGTCGCTGCAGGGCGAATGCGTGGCCAGCGAGTACGGCATCGAAGGCAGCCTGATCTACGCGCTGGCCGCCGATCTGCGCGAAACCCTCAACCGCGATGGCCACGCCACCCTGTGGCTGGATCTGGTGCCGGGCCGCGACGAAGCGCGCCTGCTGGCCGACCTGTCGCGCCCGCGCAAGGGCCGCAGCTTCGGCGAACACCTGCGCCGCCAGGCGGGACTGGATGCGGTGAAGACCGCGCTGGTGTTCGAGATCCTGGGCAAGGACGCCGGCAACGACCTGAACGCCGTAGTCGCAACGCTCAAGCGCCTGCCGCTGCGCCTGCTGCGCCCGCGGCCGATGGCCGAAGTGATCAGCACCGCCGGTGGCGTGCGCCTGCAGGCGCTGGATGACGGCCTGATGGTGCGCGCCCTGCCCGGCGTGTTCTGCGCCGGCGAGATGCTGGACTGGGAAGCGCCGACCGGCGGTTACCTGCTGACCGCGTGCTATGCGAGCGGGTTACGCGCGGCCGAGGGTGTCATCGCGTGGCTGGCTGAGCGCTGACCGGGGTTTTGTAGAGCCGAGCCCATGCTCGACTCTACATATTGCGGTGCATGCGCACCGAGGCCAGGGCGACGCCACTGGGGTGCGGGTAGGCTTCCTCGGCCCCGGCGATGAAGCCCTGCCGTTGATAGAACGGCACGGCGTTGAGCGAGGCTGACAGCACGACCTCACGCGCCGGATCGGCCAGTGCCAGCAGGCGCTGCATCAGGGCCTGGCCGATGCCCTGCCCGCCCTTGTCCGGATCGACGAACAGCGCATCGACCTCGTTGCCGGCGGCATCGAACACACCAAAGCCCAGCAGGGTGCCCTGCCCGTCCTCGGCCACCACGCAACCGCCCTGCGCCAGGAGGCGTTCGTACTGTGCCGGTGGCGGCGAGGCCGACCACGGCGCGATCACCTCGGGCGGGTAATGGCTGCTGCAGGTTTCGCGCACGCAGCGTGTGCGCAGGGCCCACAGCGTGGCTACGTCATCGGTCGTGCCGGTCCTGAACTGCATGATGCCTCCCCGTAGAGTCGAGCTTGCTCGACTGCTTTTGTAGATCGAAAAGCAGTCGAGCATGGCTCGACTCTACACAACCGTTACCGCGATTTGCTCGCGCGCAGCGCCTGGATCCGCGGCGGCGGCTGGAACGAATCGCTGCGCGCTTCGGCCCAGAACGAGTGAAACACTGCGTGGTCCGGCACCTTGTGCAGCAGCTCGCCCGGTTCGAGGTAGCGGTACAGCGAGGCCAGCGAACGGATCTCGACCGGCGAAACACGACGCAGGATGTGCTCGGGCCCCAGCTCGGCCGGGTCATTGAGACCAGCCGCGCACAGCAGTTCCTTCAGCGCATGCAGGGTGTGCTCGTGGTAACTGTGCACCCGCGTGGCCTTGTCCGGTGCATCCAGATGCTTCCAGCGCGCCGGGTTCTGGGTGGCGATGCCGGTCGGGCACTTGTCGGTATGGCAGCTCAGCGACTGGATGCAGCCGAGCGCGAACATGAAACCGCGGCCGGCGTTGCACCAGTCCGCGCCGAGCGCAATGGTGCGGGCGATCTCGAAGGCACTGGTGATCTTGCCGGCCGCACCGATGCGGATGCGCTCGCGCAGGTCCAGGCCGACCAGAGTGTTGTGCACCAGCAGCAGCGCCTCGTGCATCGGCACGCCCACATGGTCGACAAACTCGGCCGGCGCCGCGCCGGTGCCACCTTCGGCACCATCGACCACGATGAAATCGGGCAGCAGGCCGGTTTCCTGCATGGCCTTGGCAATGCCGAACCATTCCCACGGGTGGCCGATGGCCAGCTTGAAGCCCACCGGCTTGCCACCGGACAGCTCCCGCAGGCGGGCCACGAACTGCAGCAGTTCCACCGGCGTGGAGAACGCCGAATGGCGCGACGGTGACACGCAGTCCACGCCCATCGGCACGCCACGGGTGGCGGAGATCTCGGCAGTCACCTTCGGCGCCGGCAGCACGCCACCGTGGCCCGGCTTGGCACCCTGTGACAGCTTGATCTCGATCATCTTGACCTGATCGTGGGTGGCATTGGCGATGAAGCGCTCCTCGCTGAAACCGCCCTTCTCGTCGCGGCAGCCGAAATAGCCCGAGCCGATTTCCCAGACCAGGTCGCCGCCCATCTCACGGTGGTACGGCGAAATCGAGCCCTCGCCGGTGTCGTGGTAGAAACCGCCGCGACGCGCGCCGTCGTTCAGTGCGCGGATCGCGTTGGCCGACAGCGAACCGAAGCTCATCGCCGAGATGTTGAACACGCTGGCCGAGTAGGGCTTGGCACAGGTGGGACCGATCAACACGCGGAAATCATGCGCGGCGATGGTGGTCGGTGCCAGCGAGTGGTTGATCCACTCGTAGTCCACCGCGTAGGTGCTGCGCAGGGTACCGAAGGGCACCGTGTCCATCTCGTTCTTGGCGCGCTGGTAGATCAGCGCACGCTGCTGGCGCGAGAACGGCACGTCCTCCAGGTCGCTCTGCACGAAGTACTGGCGGATTTCCGGGCCGATGGATTCCAGCCCGTAGCGGAAGTGCGCCATCACCGGATAGTTGCGGCGCAGGGTGCTGCGCTTCTGCAGCAGGTCCCAGGTGCCCAGCCCCACCATCGCGGCGGTCAGGCCGACGCCCCAGTACCAGGCCGGCCAGATCGTGGCCAACCACAGGCACAGGGGAAACAGCAGGATGGCGAGCAGGTAGACGATATACCGGTGCATGGCGTTCCTCGGTTGCAACCGCCACAGTCTACCGTGCGGGTGTCTACAGGCGGTCGTCGACCACGCTGCGCGGCCAGGCCGACTTCACGTCGTAGACCAGGCCGCCGGGCGCCAGCAGGGCGCGGATGTTCTCTTCACTCAAGGTCTTGAAGCTGGCATGGGCCACCGCCAGCACCACCGCGTCGTAGTGCCCGGCCTGCGGCTCGGCCACCCAGTGCACGTTGGCATCAGCGAGGGCCGCCGGCCCCACCCACGGGTCGCTTACCTGCACCTGTGCGCCGGCCGACTGCAGGCGCTGGGCCAGTTCCAGCGCGCGGCTGTTGCGCAGGTCCGGGCAGTCCTCCTTGAAGGTCACGCCCAGCACCAGGATGCGCGACTGCGCCGGCGCACGACCGCGCTCGGCCAGCATCGCCAGCACGCGGGTGGCGACGTGTTCGCCGACACGGTTGTTGACCTGCCGCGCGGTGTGGATCAGGTCCGGGTGGAAGCCAACGCTCTCGGATTTGTGCAGCAGGTAGTACGGGTCCACGCCGATGCAGTGGCCGCCGACCAGGCCGGGCCGGAACGGCAGGAAATTCCACTTGCTGCCCGCAGCGTCCAGCACATCCTGGGTGTCGATGCCGAGCCGGTCAAAGATCAGCGCCAGCTCGTTGACCAGGGCGATGTTGACGTCGCGCTGGATGTTCTCCACCACCTTGGCCGCTTCGGCCACGCGCATCGACGGTGCCGGGAAGGTGCCGGCGGCGATGATGCGCTGGTACAGGCCGTCGACCACCGCCGCCACCGCCGGGGTCGATCCGGAGGTGATCTTGCGGATGTCGGCCAGGCGCCGCTGGCGATCCCCCGGGCTGACCCGTTCGGGGCTGTAGCCGCAGTAGAAATCCTCATTGAAGCGCAGTCCCGAGCCCTCTTCCAGCAGCGGCACGCACACTTCCTCGGTGGTACCCGGGTAGACCGTGGACTCGTAGATGACCAGATCGCCGGCACGCAGATGGCTGGCCACCAGGCGCGTGGCCGAGCGCAGCGGCTCCAGGTCCGGCTGCTCGTACGCATCGATCGGCGTGGGCACGGTGACGATGTAGACGTTGCAGGCGTCCAGCTGCGCAGGATCGCTGCTGTAGCGCAGCTGCATCGCCCCAGCCAGTTCCTCCGGCTCCATCTCCAGGGTGTGGTCCTGGCCGCTGCCCAGCTCGGCGATGCGTGCCGCGTCGATGTCATAACCCAGCGTGGGAACGTGGCGGCCGAATGCCACCGCCAGCGGCAGGCCGACGTAGCCCAGCCCGATCACGGCCGGCAGCGGTTGCTGCGCGGCGCCGATGGGCGCGCTCATGGGCGATGCCCCGTGGGCAGCGACAGGGTCTGGGTCATCCGGGTGTCCGCGGTGAAGGCAAGCATGCCCGCAAGGTTAACCGCCCCGGCGGCGACAGGCCACGCCGGGCTCAGGAGCCCAGGCTGACCGCGGCCGGTTCCAGTTCGCCGTGGCCGCCGGTCCAGGCCTCCAGCAGCAACGCAAAACCGTGGCTGCTCGACGGCAGCACGTTGTCGAAGCCCGGCCACGGCGCGGCCACGATGCTGTCCAGCGTGGCCGCATCGATCATGCGGTTGGCCATGGTCCAGCGCGGGAACCAGCGCGACTGCAGCGCGCCCACAGCCAGCTCGCTGACGCTGCCGTGACGGCGCGCATTGAGGATGCGCGCATGCACCGATGCCACGCCATCGCGCGGCCCTTCGATGTACTGCAGGAAGCGGGTGCCATCGAACATCAGCACACCGGTGACACCGGCCATGCGGTTGAAGGTGGTCGCGTCGGCCAGCAGCGCATCGAGATCGGGCACGTCCAGCCCTTCCCTGGCCGTACTGACATAGGCAAACGCATGCAACGCCATCTCCACCACTCCCCTTCCCCTGATACAGGGAAATATGACAGGAAGCTCGGGGACTTCAAGCGCTCGCTATTCCGGCGGCGCCTCGATCACGTAGCCGCGCTGCGTCAGTTCTTCCAGATAGCCTTCGCCCAGCAGCTGGCTGACCGGCACCGTGGCAAACGTGCCGGCATGTTTGGCCAGCGCGGCATCGGCCGCCTGCAACCACCGCGCGCGCACCTGCTGCGGCAAGTTGCTCCAACCACGGCGGCGCACGAACTCCGAGTCCTGCAGCATTTCGCGGCAGCTCTGCGCCATCGTCGAGGAAGACAGGCGCTTCAACGCGGCGACATCACCCAGCGCCCAGGCATTGGCCCGCTCGCGCAGCACCGGCGCCTGGAACTCCACCGTGTCGAGCGTGCGCTCGAAGCACGCGCGGTCATCCACTTCCGAGGCCTGCAGTTCTTTCAGCGCGTCACGCATGTCGTCGATCTTCAGCTTCACCTGCACGTCTTCGGGCTGCAGGTCATGGGCCTTGTAGACGCGCTTCAGTGCGTCCTTGACCTGCTTGCTGTCGCGCAGGCCATTGCGCTTGAGGAAGGCCTGGTACAACCGGCCGGAGGCCACCAGCGGACGCTCCTTTTCCACGCTGCGGTCGTTGCCGAGGTAGGTCTGCTTCAGGCCCAGCCAGCGCGCATAGGTCGGTGCGGGCAGCAGCTGGTCCAGCGTGCGCCCCTGCGGATCACGCGCGGTCTTCTTCGCCAGCGGCAGCAGGGTCAGGCCCTTGAAGAAGCCGATCTTCGCGTCCAGCCCGAAGCCCGGGTCGCCCAGCACGTGGTCGACGCTGGCGATGGTGCGTTCGACTTCATCCGACCGCCATTCCACGCGCGCCGGCAGCGGCGATACCGTACCGAGGATCCACAGGACATGGCCCTGCGGCCCGGTCACTTTCCACAGGCCGGGACCTGGCTGTTCACCGGTGACCTGCACGGTGTCCAGATCGACCACCGCGTCAGGCCCTGCGGGCGGTGGTGCCGGCTGCGCCGACACGGCCCCTGCGGCCAGCCACGCGGCCAGCACCAGCCCACACTTCACCCACTGCCTGCCACGTCCGTGCATGTCGCCATTCCCGGGAGAGTGGGCGGACTGTAACCAGCGCCGCAGCCAGCTGCGTAAAAGCCGCGTTATCCGCCGGCGCGGGCAGCGATTCCGTTACAATCGGCGCGCGCTGCAGGCCCGGATGGCGAAACTGGTAGACGCATCGGACTTAAAATCCGCCGGGGGCAACCCCATGCCGGTTCGATTCCGGCTCCGGGCACCACGCGCAACACGCCTCAGATCGCCCGCGAGTACCGCGGCTGTTCCTGCGCAACGCGCAGATAAGGATCAAAGCACATCGCCAGCAGCCGCAGCAGCGGCCGCCCCGGCTCACTGGCGCGTACCACCCCATCGCTGTACTCGGCCAGGCCATCGCGCTGCAGCCGCTGCACGGCCTGCAGATCCTGCGCGAAGTACTCCTCGAAGCGCACGCCATGGCGCTGGCCCAGGGCATGCCCATCCACCTCGCCCTGGCACATCAGCTGCTGGATCAGCTCGGCGCGCAGCTGGTCGTCCTCGCTGAGCGCGACCCCGCGCCAGACCGGCAGCTGGCCCTGGTCCACCGCCGCTTCCCATGACGGCAGGTCGCGCGGGTTCTGGCTGTAGGTGGCGCCCACGTGGCTGATGGCACTGACCCCCAGGCCCAGCAGATCGGTGTCGGCGTGGGTGGTGTAGCCCATGAAGTTGCGGTGCAGCTGGCCGGCACGCTGCGCGCGCGACAGATCCTCCTCGGGCAGCGCGAAGTGGTCCATGCCGATGTACTGGTAGCCCGCCGCGGAAAGACGTTCGACTGCCAGCCCAAGCAGGGCCAGCTTGTCTTCCGGCGAGGGCAGCCGGCTCTCGTCGATCTGCCGTTGTGCGCGGAACAGGTGCGGCAGATGTGCGTAGCCATACACCGCCAGGCGATCCGGGCGCAGCGCCAGCACCAGCTCCAGGGTGCGTCCGAAGCCTTCCAGGCTCTGCCCGGGCAGGCCGTAGATCAGGTCGACATTGACCGAGCGCATGCCGCTGTCACGGCAGGCCCGCAGGATGTCCAGCGTCTGCCGCACACCCTGCACGCGGTTGATCGATTCCTGCACCTGCGGGTCGAAGTCCTGCACACCGAGGCTGGCGCGGTTGAAGCCCAGGCGCGCCAGCATCGCAACGTCACCGGCATCGATGAAGCGCGGATCCAGCTCGATGGAGAAATCACGCTGTGACGAGTCACTGAAATCGAAACGCCGACGCAGCCCTTCCACCAGCGTGGTCATGGCCTCGGCATCGAGGAAATTGGGCGTGCCGCCGCCAAGGTGCAGCTGGATCACTTCGCGCCCGTCATCGAACTGCGGTGCCAGCAGGTCGGCCTCGGCCAGCACCCGCGCAACGTAGCTGTGGCCACGGCCGCGATCGCGGGTGATCACCCGGTTGCAGCCGCAGTAGAAG
>DOKO01000104.1:4535-4724 GCA_003510825.1 Stenotrophomonas sp. | reverse complement strand
GAGCGCTTCGGCCAGCTCACCGTGGCCTTCGACGGCCGCCTCTGGCAGCCCACCGAAGTGGCCGCACCGGGTACGGCCGGCATCGAACAGGTGATGGCCGACAACCAGCGCCGCCGCCTGGTGCTCGATGACGGCAGCGATGCCCGCGACCCGGCCAGCGTGCCGTACCTGGCCGGCAACCCGGTGCTG
>DOKO01000104.1:3935-4271 GCA_003510825.1 Stenotrophomonas sp. | reverse complement strand
CTGGCCGGCAACCCGGTGCTGCGCACCGGCATGCAGCTGCGCAACGTCGAAGGCATCGTCCGCGTGGACGCACAGGGCCGCCCCAGCCTGCAGGTGCAGGGCACGCTGAAGCTGCCGGAACTGCAGCGCCCGGCGGTGCCGAAGGTGGCCGGCGACCTGCACATCGCCGCCTTCAACCTGGAGAACTTCTTCAACGGTGATGGCCAGGGCGGTGGTTTCCCGACCCTGCGCGGCGCGCGCACGCTGGACGAACACAAGGCCCAGGTGGCCAAGCTGGTCACCACCGTCAACTCGCTTGGCGCCGATGTCGCCGCGCTGATGGAACTGGAGAACGAC
>DOKO01000104.1:0-3734 GCA_003510825.1 Stenotrophomonas sp. | reverse complement strand
CTGATGGAACTGGAGAACGACGGCTACGGCCCGCAGTCGGCCATCACCGAACTGGTCGATGCGCTCAACCGCGACCGCGGCGCGCAGGGCGACTGGCGCTTCGTCGACGCCGGCAACGGCCCGGGCGACAACCCGATCCGCGTCGGCATCATCTACCGCAGCAGCCGCCTGCAGCCGCTGGGCAAGCCGGCCACGCTGACCGGTGGCCCGTTCGTCGAGCACAGCCGCGTGCCGCTGGCCCAGGCCTTCCAGGCCAAGCAGGGCGCGCCGTTCGTGGTGGTCGCCAACCACTTCAAGTCCAAGGGCTGCCGTGAGGCGGCCGGCGCAGACGCCGACCGCAACGACGGCCAGGGCTGCTGGAACGCCACCCGCGTGGCCTCGGCGCAGCAGTTGAACGACTGGCTGAAGACCAACCCGACCGGCACCGGTGCCCAGGACGCGGTGCTGCTGGGCGACTTCAACGCCTATGCGCAGGAAGACCCGATCCGCACCCTGCATGACCTTGGCTGGCAGGACGCCTTCAAGGTGGCCAAGGTCGAGCACCCCTACAGCTATGTCTACAACGGCTACACCGGCCGCCTCGACCACGCGCTGCTGAGCCCGGGCATGGCCAAGCGCCTGCGCGGTGCCGCCGAATGGCACAGCAACGCCGACGAACAGGACGCCAGCGGCTACCAGGGCCGCAACGTGCCGGGCCCGTGGCGCAGCTCCGACCACGACCCGCTGCTGCTGGGTTTCGGCAAGTAAGCCAGCGCCGGGGTCGGATCCCATTCCAGCGGAATAGGCTCTGACCCCAAGGCATCGCGTGGTCTCAAACGCAGGGGTCAGAGCCCATTCCGTTGGAATGGGATCCGACCCCGGGCGGCCTCACCCCCAGGCGATCAAGCCGATCGCCAGCACCGCCAGCGCCAGGCCGGCGCGGTTCCACTTGGTGGTGGCCTCGCCGAAGGCGAACACGCCCACCAGCGCGCCCAGCACCACCACGCCGATGTTCATGCCGGCGAACACGGTGGCCGGGCTGTCCGGCATCGACTGATGCGCGTGCACATAGAAGAGGATGTTGCCGCCGTTGAGCAGGCCCAGCAGCGCGCCGGCCCCCAGGTTGCGCCAGGCCAGCCGGCTGCGGCCGCTGGCATGCCGCCACAGCTGCAGCGCCAGCATCAGCACGAAGGCCACGCTGAAGCTGGCCAGCACCGCCGCCATCGACGGCGTGCCCGACAGTGCCACCTGCTTGAGCAGCACGTCCACCACGGCAAAGCCGCCCCACACGCCCAGCAGCCAGCCCCAGCCACCCGGCGAGGCCGCCACTGCCGGCCCACGCGGGCGCAGACTGATGGCCACCATTGCCAGCACGCCCAGGCCCAGCCCGGCCAGCTTCCACGGCGTGGCGGTCTGGCCGAAGAACAGGAAGGCCGCGGCCAGTGACAGCAGCAGCGACAGGCGCTGGGCCACGTCGCTGCGGACGATGCCGGCGACCGCCACCGCGCGGCCCAGCACCAGGAAGATCGAGGGCAGCACCACCGCCAGCGCCAGCAGTGACAGCCACGGCGCATGCGGCGCGCGCAGCGCGTCCAGCGGCGGCTGCAGCACCACGGCCGTCAGGGTGGCGGCCACCAGGTAGTTCCAGGTCACCATCTGCGGCACGTCCAGCGCGCGGCGGTTGGCCAGCTTCAACAACACCGAAACCAGCACACTGCAGATCACGGCCAGGGACAGGTAGAGCATGGGGCGGGCACAGGGCAGGGGCGGGGGACGGTATCATGGTGCCATGCACAAGCCCTCGTTCCCCGTCGCCCCCGGCGAAACCGCCTGCCTCGTACTGGACGGCCCGGCCGGCCCGCTGGAAGTGGTCGTCGACCTGCCCAAGGCCGACGTGCCGGTGCAGCCGATCGTGGCCGTCATCTGCCACCCGCTGTCCACCGAAGGCGGCACCCTGCACAACAAGGTGGTCACCATGACCGCCACCACCCTGCGCGAGCTGGGCATCGCCACGGTGCGCTTCAACTTCCGCAGCGTCGGCGGCTCGGCCGGCAGCTTCGACCACGGCGTGGGCGAACAGGACGACCTCAAGGCGGTCACCGCCTGGGTGCGCAGCCAGCGCCCGGACGACCGCCTGTGGCTGGCCGGTTTCAGCTTCGGTTCCTTCGTTTCGCTGAAGGCCGCGGGCGAGCTGCAGCCGGAAGCGCTGATCTCGATCGCGCCGCCGGCCGGCCGCTGGGATTTCAGCGGCGTGCAGCCGCCGGCCCGCTGGCTGGTCATCCAGGGCGAGCAGGACGAGATCGTCGACCCGCAGGCCGTCTACCAGTGGCTGGACACGCTCGATTTCCCGCATGAGCTGGTGCGCATGCCCGAAACCAGCCACTTCTTCCACCGCAAGCTGATCGACCTGCGCGGCGCGCTGACCCACGGCGTCAAGCACTGGCTGGGCGCGGCGGCATGAGCGAGCAGGCGTTGACCCCGTCGCAGCGGTACGCGGCCGGGGTTGCCAGCGGCGACTGGCAGGACGACCCGGCCCAGCACGCGGCCCTGGCCGAGCTGGACCGCATCCACCTGGGCCTGGTCGACAGTGCCGAGGACGGTTGGCTGGACCGCCTGTCCTCGTTCTGGAAGAAGCCCGAGCCGGTCAAGGGCCTGTACTTCTGGGGCGGCGTCGGCCGTGGCAAGACCTTCCTGGTGGACCTGTTCTACGACGGCCTGCCGATCAAGCAGAAGTACCGCACGCACTTCCACCGCTTCATGCGCAGCGTCCACGAGCGCCTGCGCGAGCACCAGGGGCAGAGCGACCCGCTGGCGAAGATCGCCCAGGAATGGCGCAGCAACCTGCGCGTGCTGGTGCTGGACGAGTTCTTCGTCACCGACATCGGCGATGCGATGCTGCTCGCACGCCTGCTCGAGCGCCTGTTCGCCGAGGGCGTGACCCTGGTCACCACCTCCAATACGGCGGTCGAGAACCTGTACCTCAACGGCCTGCAGCGCGAGAGCTTCATGCCGGCCATCGGCCTGCTGCAGCGCTACTGCGTGGAGCTGTATGCCGAGGGCACCGAGGATTACCGCATGCGCGCGCTGACCCGTTCGCCGGTGTACCGCGCGCCGCTGGCTGCCGACAGCGATGGCTGGCTGGCCAGCCGCTGGGGCGAACTGAGTGGCGGGCAGCCGGCCAAGACCGGCAACATCGAGATCGAGGGCCGCAAGATTCCGGTGCGGGGCCGCGGCAAAAGCATCGCCTGGTTCGATTTCGCCGCGCTCTGCGAAGGCCCGCGCGGCCCGTCGGACTACATCGAGATCGCGCACGAGTTCAACACGGTGCTGCTGGGCGGCATTCCCGCCTTCGACCGCCTGAACGAAGATGCCGCACGCCGCTTCGTGAACCTGATCGACGAGCTGTACGACCGCCACGTCAACCTGGTCTGCACGGCAAGCACCTCGCCGGTGGAACTGTATGCCGGCGAGCGCCTGCAGGGCGCCTTCGAGCGCACCGCCTCGCGCCTGATTGAAATGCAGAGCGCCGAGTACCTGGGCACCCCGCACCGGGCGTGAGGGGCCGCGGGTTGTAGAGCCGAGCCCATGCTCGGCTGCTTCTGAATGACGCGCTGAAAGGCAGCCGAGCATGGGCTCGGCTCTACAAAGGCGCCACCGCGTCATCCTGCGGCTGCTCGCGCACGCTGGCGGCCACCTGCACGCCGTCACTGCGCTGGATCAGCCGCAGCGGCTGCCCCTGGTAGCGCACCTCCAGC
>DOKO01000396.1 GCA_003510825.1 Stenotrophomonas sp. | reverse complement strand
GTGGTGCCGCGCTGGCAGGGCGGACAGCTGCCGTTGTCGCTGGCCCTGGGGCGCGAGCTGGAAGCGGTGTTGTCCGGTGCCGACAACAGCGCCGAGGCGCGCTGGCTGGCGCCGCTGCTTGGCCTGCAGGATGCGCTGTCGGAGCGACCGGGGCCTTCGCGGCTGCTGGTGGAAGACGTGCGCCGTCGCGAAGGCCAGTTCCTGTTCGTCTATCCCTTTGCAGGCCGCCACGTGCACGAGGCGCTGGCGGCACTGCTGTCGCTGCGCTGTACGCGCCTGCAGCGCAACAGCATCGGCTATGCGGTGAATGACCACGGCCTGGTGCTGGCGCCGGCAGAGCACATTGAACGCGATGCAGCGGCGTGGCAGGCACTGTTCGATCCGGCCGACCTGCTCGACGATCTGCGCGCTGCAGTGAACCTTGGCGAGCTGGCACGACGGCAGTTCCGTGGCATCGCCCGCGTCGCCGGCCTGCTGGTGCCGAGCCTGCCGGGCGGCATGCCGCGCTCGCTGCGCCAGCTGCAGGCCTCGGCGGGCCTGCTGTACGACGTGCTGCGCGAACACGACCCCGGCCACCTGCTGCTGGCGCAGGCCGAACAGGAAGTCCTCACCGATGCACTCGACCTACCCGGCCTGCAGCAGGCCTTGCAGCACATCGCCACGCAGTCGGTGTCATTGCAGCGGCCACCGACGCTGACACCGCTGGGGTTTCCGCTGTGGGCCGAGCGCCTGCGCGGGCAGTTCAGCAATGAAGACTGGCGCACCCGCGTGCAGCGTGCGGCACAGCAGCTGGAGCGCCGCCATGGCCACTGAATTGCCGGTGCAGCTGGGCGGCGAACCGATGTGCCTGCTTGGCGCACGTGCACTGTGGTGGCCGGCACGCCAGGCGCTGCTGATCGCCGACCTGCACCTGGGCAAGGCCGATGTGTTCCGCCGTGCTGGCATCGCCCTGCCCAGCGGCGGCACCGAAGACGACCTGCAACGCCTGCAGGCGCTGGTGCAGCAGCATGCATGCCGCGAACTGTGGATCCTCGGCGACATCCTGCACGGGCCGGCGCATCGCGCGGCCTGGCATCGGCAATGGCTGGGCTGGCGCGACCAGCATGCTGCGCTGGACGTACACGTGGTGCGCGGCAACCATGACCGGCAGCTGCCGCATGCGGCGCTGCAGGTGCAGATCCACGACGACCTGCGGCTGGGGCCGTTCCTGCTCTGTCACGAGCCGCGACAGGCTGACGATGCCCATGTGATCGCAGGCCACGTGCATCCGCAGGTCGCACTGCCGGCTTTACGGCGGCGCTTTCCTGCATTCTGGCTGCGCCAGGCGCAGACCGTGCTGCCCGCGTTTTCGGCATTCACCGCCGGCGTAGTGCCAACGCGGCGAAGCGGCGAACAATGGATCGCCTGCGTGGACAACCAACTGGTCGCGCTGCCCGTGCGATGACGACGGGCGGACGCACCTGCGCCAGGTTCAGGCCGGGCGCGCGAGCAGTTCCGGCATCACCCGGAAATCGGCGCTGCGTTCATTGCTGTGCCGTGGCAGTGCCTGGATGGCGACCAGCATTTCCCGCGCGCAGGTACGGATGCGCGCATGGTGCGTTGGCGCCGAATGGCTGATCAGGCTGCCCACATGGAACTCGAAGACATCTTCCAGGACGTCGGGCTGGTCCTCGTGCAGCATCTGCAGCAGGCCCCTCAGCTTGCAGATTTCCGATTCCAGCTCATCGACCGCGAACAACATGGCATCCTCCTCGAATACTGCGGCGCATCCGGGCCGCAACAGGCCGCGACGGCAGTGCCGCCCGGCCACGCGCGATGTCTGATCACGGAAAGGAAAACGGGCGACGCGCCAATGGCGTGCTCCCCTCTTCTCGCATATCCGGGGTGAGATGTTCGTTAATTACCGTGACGACGCGGTTCAGGCACGCAGCGGAATCGGGCTGATCGGCAGGCCTGCCGGGGCCTGTGCAAGCGCGTCGATGAAGGCCGGATCCAGTGCCATCGCACCGAACCAGCCGTGCTGGGTGCCACTGAGCACGCGCAGCATGTGGCCGCGCCCGCCGGGCATGCGTCCCATCGGGCCGAGCAGCACATCGCGCGCCTTGGCCCACACATCGCGGTCGGACTGGAACAACGGGGTCAGCCAGCGGCTCCAGCGCTGGTAAACCGCCACGTGTGCACGGCGCTGCGCCTGGTAGGCCAGCAGCGCCGCCTCACCACGACCGTGCGTGCGCAGCGCATCGCGCAGCGCCAGCGCATCGAGCAGGGCCATGTTGACGCCCTGCCCCAGCTGCGGGCTCATCGCATGCGCGGCATCGCCGGCCAGCACCAGGCGGCCCTGGTGCCAGCGCTTCATCACCGCGTCGCGGTAGACCGCGCGGGCCAGCTGGCCCGCCTCCTGCAGGTGAGCGAAACGTGCACTGGCCTGCGGCCACAACGCGTGCAGCTCTGCCAGCCACGGCGCCATGCCATCGGCCTGCCAGCGCTCGAAATCGGCGCGCGGCAGGCTCCAGAAGAAACTCAGGCGCGGCGTACCGTCGCCCGGTCGCGTGCCGACCGGCAGCAGCCCGATCATCCTGCGCGCGGCCACGTAGCGCTGCCGCAGCTCGTTCATGTGCGGCCAGTCCTCGGCCGGCAGCAGGCACCACAACGCGCCCCACGGGTAGACCCGGTCCAGCGCGATGCCCTGCTCGACGCCGCTGCGCAGCGTGGACGCCGCACCATCGGCAGCTACCACCAGGTCGAACGGCCCGTGCTGGCGCCCCTCGCTGTCGCGCAGTCGGCCCTGTTCGGCATCCACCGAAACGATGCTGGTGCCCACATGCAGCTGGCCGGCGCCATCGCGGGCCTGGTCGAGCAGCGAGAACAGCGCCCCGCGCTGCATGCCCAACCCATGCAGGCGTGCATCCAGCCCGGCATAGCCCATGTCCATCACCGCGCGCTCGCAGGGCGTATCGCCATACAGCCGGTGCACCGGTGCTGCATGCGCGCGCACCTCGTCCAGCAGGCCCATCTGCCACAGCACCTGCAGGCCGCTGGGCTGCAGCAGGAAGCCGGCACCCACCGGCCCCGGCGTCGGCACCCGTTCGAAGATCTCCACCTCGTGGCCATCGCGGGTGAGCAGGATGGCCAATGCCTGGCCGGCGGTGCCGTAGCCGATCACGGCGATGCGCAGTCGTTCCTTCATGCCCGCATTGTGCCCGAGGCGGATTACGAATGGAGAAGGAGCGCCGTGAACGGCATCCACGCATGGCGTGGATCTACTGGCTGACGGAACGGCGGGCGCACGCAATGCCCGCCAGCCGATGCCGCGCGCAAAAAAAAAACCCCGCCGTAGCGGGGTTTTCAACGCACTGTCGAGTGGATCACTCGGCCGGCGTGATGTTCGAAGCCTGGGCACCCTTCGGGCCCTGGGTCACGTCATAAGTGACACGCTGGCCTTCCTGCAGGCTGCGGAAGCCCTTGGAGTTGATGGCGGAGAAGTGCGCGAACACGTCGGCGCTGCCATCCTCCGGCGAGATGAAGCCAAATCCCTTGGCGTCGTTGAACCACTTGACGGTACCGTTCGGCATGTTAATGCGAGACCTTTGCAATGAATGGGTGGTGTACGCTGAACCCGCGTACCGGCTGAGTATGCAAAGCTTGCCCGAGGATGACAATCACCCCCGCGCCAATTCGCCGACCAGTTCCGGAAGTCCGTTGCTGGCGGCCTGCACGTTGGCCAGCACTTCGGCCATGGTGATCTCCTCGCCGTCACCGCAGCCTGCGGCCCAGTTCGCCACGATTGCCAGGCAGGCGTAATCCAGCCCCAGCTCCCGTGCCAGCGCGGCTTCCGGCATGCCGGTCATGCCCACCAGGTCGCAGCCGTCACGACGCATGCGGGCGATTTCGGCGATGGTTTCCAGGCGCGGGCCCTGGGTGGCGCCATAGCAGCCGCCCTCGTGCACCTTCACGCCGGTCACCTTTGCCGCGGCCAGGATTTTGCTGCGCAGCATCGGCGTGTAGGGGTGGCCGAAGTCCACGTGCACCACGTCGGTGCCCTCTTCCTCGCAGATCGTGCTGATCCGGCCCCAGGTGTAATCGATGATCTGGTCCGGGCAGGCCAGCACGCGCGGACCGAAATCGTCACCGATGCCGCCCACCGTATTCAGCGCCAGCACCCGTTGCGCACCGATCTGCTGCAGCGCAGCCAGGTTGGCGCGATAGTTGATCTTGTGCGGCGGCAGCGAATGGCCCTCGCCGTGGCGCGCCAGGAAGGCCACGCGGTTGCCGAGCAGCGTGCCCACGCGCACCGGGCCGGACGGACGGCCGAAACGGGTTTCGACCTCGTGCGTCTGCACGTCGTCGAGCTTGGCCAGGTTGTAGACACCGGTGCCGCCAATCACGGCCAGGGCGATCTGTTGCATGCAAAGCACTCCAGAAAAAGACAAACGCCGGCACCCGAAGATGCCGGCGCGGGACAGGACAGGACAAGGACAGGCCGCGAACGGCCCGCTCTTATTCCTTCATCGCGTAGATGGCCGGCACGCAGCGCAGGGTTTCGTTGACGTCCATGCCAAAGCCGAAGACATAACGGTCAGGCAGTTCGATGCCGGCGTAGTCAGCGGTGACGTCCGGCAGGCCGCGGTCGTGCTTCTTCACGGTCATCGCGGCGATGCGCACGTCGGTGGCGCCCTGCTCCAGGCACCAGGTGCGCACGCCCTGCAGGGTGTAGCCCTCGTCAAGGATGTCATCGACCAGCAGCACGCGGCGGCCGAACAGCGCGGTGGCCGGCTTGTGCTTCCACACCAGGTCGCCGCCGGTGGTTTCACCGCGGTAACGGGTGGCGTGCAGGTAATCGAACTGCACGTCCTGGCCGCGCGCGCCCAGCTCCAGCGCCAGCTGGCCGGCGAACGGCAGCGCACCGTGCATGATGGACAGGAACAGCGGGACCTCGCCCTCGTAGTCGCGTGCGATCGCGTCGGCGATGCTGGCGATGGCCTTGTCGATGGTGGGACGGTCGACCAGCAGGTCGGCCTGGGCCAGGGCCTGGGAAATGGTGAGGTTCGGCATCAGACGGTTCTTCCAAGGGTGTGGAGCAAACGGGATTGGGTGTCGCCATGGCGGGCATCGGCCAGCAGGCCATCCCAGCCAAGCGCGCCGCGGCCGAGCAGGCCCAGCAGCGCAGCGGTATTGAGGGAGCGCCCCTGCACGGCGTGCAGGGCTTCATCGACCAGTTCGGGGTGGCAGACCAGCACCACGTCGCAGCCGGCATCCAGGTGCGCGTGCACGCGGGCCGGCACGCCACCAGCGCTGTGCGAGGCGGCCATGCCGATGTCATCGGAAAACACCACGCCACGGAAGCCGAACTCGCCGCGCAGGATGTCCTGGATCCAGCGCGGCGAATAGCCGGCCGGTTCCGCCGCCACCTGCGGGTAGATCACGTGCGCCATCATCACCGCATCGGCACCGGCAGCGATGCCGGCACTGAACGGGACCAGGTCCTGCGCGCGCAGCTCATCCAGCCCGCGCGGGTCGATGGCGGTATCGACGTGGGTGTCTTCCAGCACGGTGCCGTGGCCGGGGAAATGCTTGAGGGTGGCGGCCATGCCGGTGGCGTGCATGCCACGCACGTAGGCTGCGGTGAACGCGGCCACCACCTGCGGGTCTTCGCTGAAGGCACGGTTGCCGATGGCGCGGTTGCCGCGGCCGAGGTCGACCACCGGGGCGAAGCTGAGGTCCAGGCCGCTGGCGCGCACCTCGCTGGCCATCAGCCAAGCGTGCTGCTCGGCCATGGCCAGCGCCTGCTGCGGATCGCTGGCGTACAGCGCGCCGATGTCCTGCAACGGCGGCAGATCGCTGTAGCCCTCGCGGAAGCGCTGCACGCGGCCGCCTTCCTGGTCCACGCAGATCAGCTGCGGGCGCGGGGCGGCGGCGCGGATGGCCGCGCTCAGATCGGTCACCTGCTGGCGCGAGGCGAAGTTGCGCTTGAACAGCACCACCCCGGCCACGGCATCGTGCTGCAGCCAGTCGCGTTCCTGGGCGGTCAGTTCAGTGCCGGCAACGCCGATCAGCAGCATGGTCGATCTCCACTACGGGCGCCCGCATGGCGCAGTGCCGCATTGTCGCAGAACCGGCCGGCAGGCGCAGTGTTCGGGGCAAACGGAGGTTGGGGTCGGATCCCCGCAGGGGCTCCGACCCCTGCCCGCTCAGACGGCGCAGCCGTCCGGGCCGCAGGCTTCGTCACCGGCAGCGGCGGCGGGTGCGCCCTGCTCGGCGGCGATCTGGCGCAGGGCATTGGCGAAGGCTTCCGGCGGCTGTGCGCCGGAAATGGCCCAGCGGCCGTCGATGACGAAGGTCGGCACCGAGGAAATGCCCAGTGCGTGAGCCTGGGCCAGCTTGGCCTCGACCTCGGCCAGGCCACGGTCGGAGGCGAGCAGCTGTGCGATCTCGGCGCCGTCCAGGCCGCCGGCCACGCCGGCCTTCACCAGCACCTCCGTGTCGGCCAGGTTCTGGCCATGCTCGAAGTGGGCGCGGAACAGGGCCTCACCCACCGCGTCCTGCACGCCGTGTTCGCCAGCCAGCCACAGCACGCGGTGCGCCGGCAGCGTGGTCACCCGCACCTGGCCCTGGCTGAAGTCCATCGGCAGGCCTTCGGCACGCGCGGTGGTCTGGGTCTGGCCAAGGATCTGCTCGGTACGCTCGGCACCGCCGAATTTGGCCGCATAGGCCTGGCGCAGCGGCACCGGGGTGTCGCCGGCATCCGGATCCAGCTGGAACGGCTGCCACTGGATATCGAGTTCAGGCGCATCGGCGCCCAGCAACTGCACACCCTGCTCGAATCGATGCTTGCCGATCCAGCACCAGGGGCAGACCACGTCGGAGTAGATATCGATCTTCATCCAGACCACATGGGGACCGCCGCCAGCGAAAAAAGGGGACTGAGGGGATTAATTGGATGAATCCCCTCCGTCCCCTTTGCGCGCCCCCTTTTCAGTTCACCACTGTGAATACGGGTGGCTGGCCAGGGCGACGTTGTAGTAGCGGGTGTCGTCGGTCACTTCGGCACCGGCCCAGTCCGGCAGGTCGATGACCTGGTCGGCGCTGTCCAGCTCGACTTCGGCCACCACCAGCCCGGCGTTGTCGCCGAGGAACTCGTCCACTTCCCAGGTCAGGCCGGCGTGCTCGACCAGGTGCCGGCGCTTGTCGATCAGGCCGCCGACGCAGAGGGCGAGCAGTTCGCGCGCGTCTTCCACCGGAATCGGGTAATCGAACTCCTGGCGGGTGTGGCCGATGGTGCGCGATTTCAGGTTGAGTGCGGCATGGTCGCCTTCGATGCGCACCCGCACCGAGGCATTCTGGGTGCCGCGATCAAGCGAGCCCATGTCGTTGATGTAGCCCTGCGCCATCGGGATCACCCGGTGCGCGGCGGCACGCCAGCCGTCGTGGGTGACGAGGAATTTGCGTTCGATTTCAATGCCCATGCGCACAGTATGGCGGTCGCACACGACAGTTCCTACCGCATCGTCGTGGTGCATGACTACACTGCCGGCCCCTTCAAGGACCGGATGCCTGATGCGTCGACGCACTTCGCCCCGTAACGCCATCGCCCTGCTGGCACTGCTGTCCTGCACGGCCGCCGCTGCAGATGCGCCCGCGCTTCCCTCGCTGCCGCAGGTGCAGGCACTGATGGACCAGATGTTCGACGAGGCGATTGCCGAGCGCCCCGCCAGCGACACCAGCCGCCTGCTCGCCGAGACGCTGCGGCCCCGGCTGGAAAGCCTGACCAGCTGCGCCCCGGCAGCGGACAGCGCTGCAATGGACTGCATCGTCACCTCCAGCACGGGCATCCATCCGCGACCGCAACTGCTGCGCCTCGCGTGGGTGGGCGGCCAGTGGACCCTGCCCGACCAGCGTGACGTGCCGATGCCTGCCCCGTCGGCTGAGCAGGCGCAGGCGCTGCTGCGCGCACGTTTCGCCGCGCTCGCCACGCAGCAGACAGATGCTGGCGAGCGCGCCGCCTATGAACAGGCCGCGCGTATCACCCAGGTGCATGCAGTGCGCAACTGCGACCTGGGCCGTGAGGCAGCCGTGTTCGAATGCACGGTGCGCGCCGGTGACGGCACCCAGCAGGGCGAACAGACCGTGGCCTTCATCCGCGTGGATGGGCAGTGGCAGGAGGCGCCGACGCGCTAGGCGCCGGCGACCGTCAAGGCACCGGACAGTTCCGGTGCCATGCGCGCTCAGCGCTTCTCGAACACCGCGATGCTTTCCACGTGCGCGGTGTGCGGGAACATGTCCATGGCACCTGCGCTGACCAGGGTGAAGCCCTGCTCGTTGACCAGGTAGCCGGCATCGCGGGCCAGCGAGCCCGGGTGGCAGCTGACATAGACGATGCGCTTGAACTGCTTCAGCGGCAGCTGCTGCAGCACTTCGATGGCGCCCGAACGCGGCGGGTCGAGCAGCAGCTTGTCGAAGCCCTGGCGCATCCACGGGGCGCTGCGCTGGTCCTGGGTCAGGTCGGCGCTGAAGAACTGCGCATTGGCCAGGCCGTTGCGCTCGGCGTTCTCGCGGGCACGCGCGACCAGGCCGGCATCGCCTTCCACGCCGACCACTTCGCGCACGCGACGGGCCAGCGGCAGGGTGAAGTTGCCCAGGCCGCAGAACAGGTCGAGCACGCGCTCGTCCTCACCCGGTTCCAGCAGGTCCAGGGCGTGGGCGATCATCTTCTCGTTGAGCTTGGCGTTGACCTGGATGAAGTCCAGCGGACGGAACGCCAGCTCGACATCCCACGGTGCCAGCCGGAACGACAGCGGTACGCCCTGCCCGTCCAGCGGCTGCACGGTATCCACGCCGCCGGACTGCAGGTAGATCACGAACCCATGCTGCTGGCCGAACGCGGCCCAGGCGGCACGATCGGCATCGCTGAGCGGCTGCATGTGGCGCACGGTCAGCACCACCGCCTGGTCGCCGGCGATGAATTCGATCTGCGGGATGTCGCGTTTGCCATCCAGCGTCTCGATGAAGGTCGACAGCGCCTCGACCTTGGTGCCGATTTCCGGGATCACGGTCAGGCACTGGCTGAGATCGGCCACGAAGCGCGGATCCTGCTCGCGGAAGCCGACCAGGGTCTTGTCCTTCTTCTCGACGCGGCGCACCGAGAAGCGGCCCTTGCGGCGGTAGCCCCAGCTCTCGCCGACCAGCGGCGGCAGCACGGCACCCGGCTTCACGTGGCCGATGCGCTCCAGGTTGTCCATCAGCACGCGCTGCTTGGCAACGATCTGCTGGTCTTCGTCCAGGTGCTGCAGCACGCAGCCGGCGCAGGTGCCGAAATGCGGGCACTTCGGCGTCACCCGCTGCGGCGAGGGCTGCAGCACTTCAACGGTGCGTGCCTCGTCGAAATGACGGTTGCGGGCGGTCGGTTCGGCCATCACCACTTCGCCCGGCAGGGCGCCACTGACGAAGGTGACCTTGCCGCCTTCGCCTTCACGGCGGGCGACGCCACGACCATCATGGCTGAGGTCGAGGATCTCGGTCTGGAACGGAGTACGGTCGATGCGGGAGCGGGATCGGGCCACGTGGCAACAGGCTGCGGGCAAAAATGGGTGCGTATTGTCGCAGATCCGGGCCGAGGGGGCCCGATGGCCGCTTGCGCCCGCCGCCCGCGTGCTTGATGATGGACACAGCTGACATGGAGGCAGCCCTGATGCAGATGACCCCGCGGACCAGCCGGCCCCGCTTCCTGCTTGTCGAGGATGACATCATCAGCCGCGGTTTTTTCAAGGCGGCGTTGGAAACGTTACCAGCGGATGTGGACACCGCTGACTCACTTGCAAGTGCATTGGCCCGCGCCGAACCGGGCGCTCATGACCTGTGGCTGATCGACGTCAACCTGCCCGACGGCAATGGCGCGCAGCTGCTGCATGAACTGCGCCGCTCGCATCCGGACACGCCTGCCCTGGCCCACACCGCCGATGGCGACGTGAGCATCCACGAGCGCCTGCGCGAAGCGGGTTTCAGCGACACCCTGGTCAAGCCGCTGGGCCGCGACCAGCTGCTGAAGGCGGTGCGCCGCGCCCTGGTCAACAGTCCCGCTGGAGCGACCCCGCCGTCGGCGGCGATCGAGCTGGTGGTGGAGGACTGGGACGAGACGGCAGCCCTGGCGGCCCTGAACGGCCAGCGCAACCACCTGATCGCCCTGCGCGAGCTGTTCCTGGCCGAGCTGCCGGGGGTGCGCGATGCGGTGGAACAGGCGGTGGACCAGCACGACGCGTCGAGCCTGCGCAACCAGCTGCATCGGCTGCAGGCCAGCTGCGG
>DOKO01000037.1 GCA_003510825.1 Stenotrophomonas sp. | reverse complement strand
GGTCAATAATTTATTCTTGCTTTCGCGGCCGAAAGGAATAAGTATTCCTAGAGGCATTGAGGAGGGTGTGCAGCGCATGATCCTGGCTTCCCGCGAACCGCGCCGGCACTGGCCGCGCCGGTTGACCCTGGCCCTGTGCCTGCTGGCGGCACCGGCCTTCGCACGGGCCGCACCGCCGCCCGATCCCGGCGCGCCGCTGCCCTATGTCATTGGCCTGCACGAGGCCTACCTGACCCCGCAGTACTGGGCCGCGCGGCTGGACAACGCCGATGCGCCGATCCTCGACCGCGCGCAGATCGACGCGCAGAACGCGCGCATGCGCAGCCAGGATGCGCACGTCCAGGACATCGCCGCCCTGCCCGCGCAGCTGACCGCCGCGCAGGTGCGCACCCGCATCACCGCGTTGTCGAGCTGGCCGACACGCCCCCTCTATGACGACCAGGGCCAGCCCATCGCCGCCGCCATGCGTGCGTCGATCGAGGCCAACCTCGGCCTGCAGGCGATCGCTGCGCAGGTGGCGCCGCAGTACGGCCTGGTGGTGAAGCGCGCGGCGCTGCGCACCTTCCCGACCCGCCAGCGCGTCTTCAGCAGCACCGGCGATACCGATATCGACCGCTTCCAGGAATCGGCGCTGTTCCCCGGTGACAAGGTCGCCGTGGTCCATCGCAGCGCCGACGGCCGCTGGCTGTTCGTGCACAGCGAGCGCTACAGCGCGTGGATCGAAGCCGAATCGGTGGCAACGGGTGACAAGGCCAGCGTGCTCGGTTACGGCGCGCAGGGTCCGTACCGCATCGTCACCGGTGCGGTGGCGCACACCGCGTTCACCCCGGAAGAGCCGCGGGTCTCGCGCCTGCAGCTGGACATGGGCGTGCGCCTGCCGGTGCTGGCCGACTGGCCCGCGGCCACGCCGGTCAACGGCCAGCAGGCGCATGCCGCGTGGGTGGTGCAGCTGCCGGTGCGCGAAGCCGATGGCCAGCTGAAGCTGGTGCCGGCGCTGCTGCCGCGCTCGCAGGACACCGCCGGCGAATACCTGGCGCTGACCCCGCGCCTGCTGCTGCAGCAGGCCTTCAAGTTCCTCGGCGAACGCTACGGCTGGGGCCACGACTACGACACCCGTGACTGCAGCGGGTTCGTTTCCGAGATCTACCGCAGCTTCGGCGTGCTGCTGCCGCGCAATACCAGCGCCCAAGCGATCAGCCCGGCGCTGGACCGCCTGCCGTTCACCGAAAAGACCGGCAAGGCCGCGCGCGACCGCGCCGTGACCGACCTGCAGGTGGGCGACCTGGTCTACATCCCCGGCCACGTGATGATGGCCATCGGCCACGTCGACGGCCGCACCTGGGTCATCCACGATACGGCGGGCGGCAGCTGGTTCGGTGCCGACGGCACGCGCGTGCAGGCCCACCTCAATGGTGTCTCGGTCACCCCGCTGGAGCCGATGATGGCCAGCGATACCGTCCGCTACATCGACCGCATCACCAACATCCAGCGCCTGCGGGCCAAGACTGCCGAATGAAGATCACCGCCATCGAACTGGGCATGCTGCGCGTGCCGCTGAAGACCCCCTTCAAGACCGCCCTGCGCACGGTGGAAACCGTGGAAGACGTGGTGGTGCTGATCCGCACCGACACCGGCAACATCGGCTACGGCGAAGCGCCGGCCACTGCGGTCATCACCGGCGATACCCACGGCTCGATCATCGAAGCGATCCGCCACTTCATCGCCCCGCGCCTGATCGGCCAGGACGTGGTCAACCTCAACCATCTGTGCACGCTGGTGCAGACCGCCATGGAGCGCAACACCAGCGCCAAGGCGGCGGTGGAAATCGCCCTGTACGACCTGTGGGCGCAGCTGCACGGCGCACCGCTGTACCAGATGCTGGGCGGTGGCGATCCGGTCATCACCACCGACATCACCATCAGCGTGGACTACATCGACAAGATGGTGGCCGATTCGCTGTCGGCCATCGAGCGTGGTTTCGAGTCGCTGAAGATCAAGGTGGGCAAGGACATCGGCCTGGACATCGAGCGGGTCAAGGCGATCCATGCCGCCGTGCAGGGCCGCGCCCTGCTGCGCCTGGATGCCAACCAGGGCTGGACCGCCAAGCAGGCCGTGCATGCCATGCGCACGCTGGAAGAGGCTGGCGTGGTGCTGGAGCTGCTGGAGCAGCCGGTGAAGGCGGCCGACATCAGCGGCCTGAAGTACGTCACCGACCGCGTCAACACACCGGTGATGGCCGACGAAAGCGTGTTCAGCCCGAGCCAGGTGATGGACCTGATCCAGCACCGCGCGGCCGACATCATCAACATCAAGCTGATGAAGACCGGCGGCCTGTCCAACGCGATCCGCATCGCCGACATCGCCGGCATCTACGGCGTGCCGTGCATGATCGGCTGCATGATCGAATCGAGCATCAGCGTGGCCGCCGCGGTGCACCTGGCCGTGGCCAAGAGCGATGTGATCACCAAGGTCGACCTGGACGGCCCGTCGCTGGGCCAGTTCGACCCGGTCAGCGGCGGTGTGCATTTCAACGAATCGGAGATCAGCATCAGCGACGTACCAGGGCTGGGCATCACCGAAGTGCGCGGCCTGGAGATGCTGGGTTGATCCCCGCAGTCGAGCATGGCTCGACTCTACAAGGGTCGCGCCCCGGTAGATCCACGCCATGCGTGGATGCACCTGCTCTTGCTTCTGCCCTACCCCGTAACCCCTTCGCGGCTGGCGCGCGCGCGATCTGTCCGGGGTCGGGCGGGTGGGGCTTGCATGGGTGTCCGCGCCATGGGCCCGAGGCATGCCTCGGGCGGGTTGGGCAGGACGCCCAACCCCGGTCTTGCCGTTTGCGCAGGACAGCGCAAACGAGCAAGCGCGGCCAAGCCTCCATGGACGGATTC
>DOKO01000394.1 GCA_003510825.1 Stenotrophomonas sp. | reverse complement strand
GATCTCGATGGTCATCGAACGGGCCACCACGTCACGCGAGGCCAGATCCTTGTAGTGCGGTGCGTAGCGCTCCATGAAGCGCTCGCCGCTGCTGTTGCGCAGGATGCCGCCTTCACCGCGGACACCCTCGGTGATCAGGCAGCCGGCGCCGTAGATGCCGGTCGGGTGGAACTGCACGAACTCCATGTCCTGCATGGCGATGCCGGCACGCATGGCCAGGCCGCCACCGTCGCCGGTGCAGGTGTGCGCCGAGGTGGCGCTGAAGTACGCACGGCCGTAGCCGCCGGTGGCCAGCACCACGCCCTGGGCGCGGAACAGGTGCAGCGTGCCGTCGGCCATGTCCAGGGCCAGCACGCCACGGCACACGCCTTCGTCATCGAAGATCAGGTCGAGTGCGAAGTACTCGATCATGAAGCGCGCGTCGTGCTTGAGCGACTGCTGGTACAGGGTGTGCAGCATGGCGTGACCGGTACGGTCGGCCGCCGCGCAGGTACGCTGCGCCGCCGGGCCTTCGCCGTACTTGGTGGTCATGCCGCCGAACGGGCGCTGGTAGATCTTGCCTTCGGCGGTGCGGCTGAACGGCACGCCGTAGTGCTCGAGCTCGATGATGGCCGGGATGGCCTCACGGCACATGTACTCGATGGCGTCCTGGTCGCCCAGCCAGTCCGAGCCCTTGATGGTGTCGTAGAAGTGGTAGCGCCAATCGTCTTCGCCCATGTTGGCGAGCGCGGCGGAAATGCCACCCTGTGCCGCGACGGTGTGCGAGCGGGTCGGGAAGACCTTGGTCAGGCACACGGTCTGCAGGCCCTTGGCGGCAAGGCCGAACGTGGCGCGCAGGCCGGCGCCGCCGGCGCCCACCACGACCATGTCGTACTTGTGTTCGGTGATCTTGTAAGCGGACATCTAGTCTGGATTCCTGTCTTGGTGCCTGGGCTCAGGCAACGCCGAGGGCGATGCGGCCCACCGCAAACACACTGACGATCATGCCGAGCACGGCGACGAACTTCACCGCGGTCTGCAGCACCAGGGCCAGCAGCGATTCGTGGATGTAATCTTCCAGCACCACCTGCATGCCGAGCTGTGCGTGCCAGAACATGGTGATCAGCAGGCCGATCAGCGGCACGGCATTCCACGGCTTGGCGATGGTGGCCACGGCCGTGGCGTAATCGGCGCCGGCCATGCGCACCACGAACACCAGGAACCACAGGCCCAGCACCACCAGGGCGGCGGCGGTCAGGCGCTGGTGCACGAAGTGCTCGGTGCCGGTCTTGGCCGAGCCAAGGCCGCGCACGTTCTTCAGCGGGGTACGGAACTTGCTCATGCGGCACCTCCGAACAACACGTAGGCCCAGACCAGCGCGGTGATCACCAGGCTGCCGAAGACCGAGATCCAGCTGCTGCGGACGAAGGCCGGGATGCTGAAACCAACGGCGAAGTCCTGCACGACGTGGCGGATGCCATTGCACAGGTGATAGGCGAACGACCATGTCCACGCAAACAGGAACACGCGGCCATACCAGGCCCCGGCATGGCCGGTGAAGCAGTTCCACGAATCGGGGCCCATCATCAGGGCCAGCAGGCCGGCAGCGATGATGAGGGCACCCACGGACAGAAAGACGCCAGTGGCTCGATGCAGGATCGAGGTGGCCATCTGAATCTGCCAGCGATACACCTGGAGGTGCGGGGATAGGGGGCGTTGTCTGGTCGCCATTTCGCTGGGCTCGTTGTCTCGGCTGGGCGGCACGATGCCGCGTTGGCTCAATGCTGATCAGAAATCGATGCAGCGTCCGTTTTTCTCCCAATCGCCATACCGCACCGGATCAAGTCCGCCGCGGCCGCCGAATTCCTCTTCCGCCTCTGGTTTTCCCACGGGCACAGGTGCCGCAGGAACCAGCGGGGCTTCAGTTTCGTCGTCGGGAGTGGGGGTTGTTTGGCCTATCATGTTCGGTCTCGCAACGCACAAATTTTAGACCTCGTTCACGTGCCTGACAACCTTCCCCCTGCTTTCGTCGCATATCCGCGCCTGCCCGGCCACCAGCTGCTGAGCCTGCAGGGTGTCGATGCGGCTGTTTTCGCCCACGCCCAGTTCAGCAGCGACGTGACCGCCCTGCCCCTGCAGCACTGGCAGTGGAGCGCTTGGCTGAGCGCCAAGGGCCGCACCCTGGCAGTGTTTCAGCTGCTGCGGCTGGCCGAGGATCACGTGATGCTGGTGCTGGCCGATGGCGATGCAGATGCGATTGCGTCGCAACTGCAGCGCTTCGTGTTCCGCCGCAAGGTGAAGGTGCAGGTGCATGCGGATCTTGCCGTCGCTGGCGCGTTCACTGCGCCGGAAGCGGCCAGTGGCGCGGCGATTGCCGGTGGTGGCGATGCAGGCTGGGAACTGGATCTGGGCAGCGACGCCCTGCCGCGCACCCTGCGCATCGGCCCGGTTGAAGGGTTTGCAGCCGGCAGCGAGGCCGACGAAGCCGCATTCGCCCTGGCCTGGCGCCAGGCTGACCTGCGCTTCGGCCTGCCGCGCCTGGAAGAAAGCCAGCGCGAAGTGTGGACACCTCAGCAGCTGGGCCTGGACCGGCTGAACGGCTACAGCGTGAAGAAGGGCTGCTACCCGGGCCAGGAAATCGTGGCCCGCACGCACTTCCTCGGCAAGGCCAAGCGCGCGGTGCAGCTGCTGCATGCCGCCGCCCCGACGCAGGCCGGCGATGCCGTGCAGCAGGATGGCGCAGCGCTGGGCAGCATTGCCAGCGTGGCCGGCGACCTGGCCCTGGCGGTGCTGCCGCTGGAAACCAGTGATGCGGAGCTGCAGGTGGGTGGCGTGGTCGCGCAGCGGGTGCCGCTGCTGGAAGGCCTGGCGCGCTGAGGGCGCGCCCCGCATCCACGCGGTAGGTGCGGACCGTTGGTCCGCACGACAAGCCGGTGGATGTGGACCTGGTAGGTGCGGACCGTTGGTCCGCACGCCGGTCATGACGCCGGGCATGGCCCGGCGCTACCGCCGCTTACAGGCGCTCGCCGGTTTCCGCATCGAAGAAATGCAGGCCCTGCGGGTGGATCGCCACGCGGATGTCCTCGCCCACGCCCGGCAGCGACTGCGGCGCCACGCGCATGGTCAGCGCGTGCTTGCCGCTGCTCAGGTTGACGAAGATCTCGTTGCCGACCGGCTCGATGCCCTCGATGCGTGCGGTGAATGCATGCGTATCGTCGGCACCCGCCGGCTGCAGGTGCTCCGGACGCACGCCCACGGCAATCGACTTCTGCAGCCATGCCGGGTCGATGGTGGCCTGGCCCAGCGGCGCGCGCCACTCGCCATCGACCACGGTCACGCCGCCGGCATCGCCCTGCAGCGTGCCGCGCAGCACGTTCATTGCCGGGCTGCCGAGGAAGCCGGCCACGAACAGGTTGGCCGGGCGGTCGTACAGCGCCATCGGCGTGTCGATCTGCTGGATGATGCCGTCCTTCAGCACCACGATGCGCTGGCCCAGGGTCATCGCTTCGACCTGGTCATGCGTCACGTAGATCATGGTGGTGCCCAGCTTGCGGTGCAGCTGCGCGATCTCGGTACGCACGCTGTGGCGCAGCTTGGCATCCAGGTTGGACAGCGGCTCGTCCAGCAGGAACACCGCCGGCTCGCGCACCAGCGCACGGCCCAGGGCCACGCGCTGGCGCTGGCCGCCGGACATCGCCTTGGGCAGCTTGTCCATCATCTCGGTCAGGCCCAGCGTCTGCGCCGCCTCGGCGATGCGCTTGTCGATGGTCGCCTTGTCGTGGCCGCGCAGCTTCAGGCCGAAGGCCAGGTTCTCGGCCACGGTCATGTGCGGGTACAGCGCATAACTCTGGAACACCATGGCGATGTCGCGATCCTTCGGCGCCACATCGTTGACCACGCGGTCGCCGATGGTCAGCGTGCCACCACTGATCTCCTCCAGACCCGCCACCATCCGCAGCAGGGTCGACTTGCCACACCCGGACGGTCCGACCAGCACCATGAGCTCGCCATCGGCGACCTCGAAGGTGGCGTCCTTCACCGCGACCTGGCCGTTGTCGTAGACCTTGCGCACACCCTGCAACTGCACTTTTGCCATTTCAATCTATCCAGTCCGCCCGACGCCGGGCTGTCATTGGGGACTGCCTCGGCCCTCCCGATGGCAGTGATGATTGCGCAGCTGCCGCATGACGGCGACCACTGCAATCGAATACAGTTGCCCATTCTGCCATGTAAACGTTTTCACGTGGCACTATCCGAACGTCGGTGCGCGCCGATCTGCTTCGACGACCAGACGAAAGGTCATCGTCGTAGTGGTTACGAATGGAACGGTCTTCCGGCCTGCCGGAAATCCGCCCCCATCGAGCCTCGGACAGACAGTAGCGCGGATGTCCCCTGAACCCAGCCATGAAGCGATTGACAACGATGTCACCCGGATCTGAAACTCGAGCGATGCACGACACCCTCTTCCTGTTTGGTGCCACAGGCGATCTGGCCCAGCGCTACCTGTTCCCTTCGCTGCTGCGCCTGCTTGGCGACGGCCTGCTGCCGGAGGACTTCCGCATCCGTGCGCTGGCCCTGTCCGGCCATGACACCGAAGCCTTCCACGATATCCTGCGGCCGCGACTGCAGCAGGCCATGCCGATGGCCAGCCAGGAGGACATCGCCTCCCTGCTGCGCCGCATCGACTACCGCTCGGTGGACCTGCGTGACGTCGACTCGGTCGCCGCCGCCGTCTCCGACCTGGTCGACCGCCGCTGCGTCAGCTACCTGGCCATCCCGCCGGGCCTGTACATCTCCACCTGCGAAGGCCTGGCCAAGGGCGGCGCCCTGGCAGCACCGTCGCGCCTGATGCTGGAAAAGCCGATCGGCAGCGACAGCGAGAGCGCCGAGGAGATCATCTCCACCATCGGCCAATGGATCGACGAAGACCGCGTGTTCCGCCTGGACCACTACCTGGGCAAGGCGGCGGTGCAGAACCTGATCGCCCTGCGCTTCGGCAACACGCTGCTGGAAGCGGTGTGGAACCGCAACTACATCGAATCGGTGCACATCCTGGTGGCCGAGAGCGAAGGCGTGGACGGCCGCGACGCGTACTACGCCCGCTCCGGCGCGCTGCGCGACATGGTGCAGAGCCACATCCTGCAGCTGCTGTGCATGGTGGCGATGGAGCCGCCGGCCTCGCTGGAAGCCGACCGCATCCGCGACGAGAAGGTCAAGGTGCTGCGCGCCCTGCGCCCGCTGGACGCGAAGAACGCCGCCCGTGACAGCATCCGCGGCCGCTACACCGCCGGCAGCATCAACGGCCAGCCGGCCCAGGCCTACCAGCCGCCGGAAGGCAGCGACGTGGAAACCTTCGCCGGCGTCACCGCGCACATCGACAACTGGCGCTGGAGCGGCGTGCCGTTCCACCTGGTCACCGGCAAGCGCCTGGCCGAGCGCACCACCCGCGTGGTGGTCACGCTGAAGCCGGTCACCCACTGGCTGTTCGAGCGCCCGCAGCGTGCGCAGGCCGCGCCGAACCGCCTGGTGTTCCAGCTGCAGCCGCAGGAAAACATCGAACTGGGCCTGATGAGCAGCCTGGCCGGCCCGGAATGGGGCGCGCTGGAACTGCACCCGCTGGAACTGGAACTGTCCGTGCCGACCGGCCTGCACCGCCGCATCGCCTACGAGCGCCTGTTCCTGGATGCCTTCAATGGCAACCACACCCTGTTCGTGCGCGATGACGAAGTGCGCGCGGCCTGGGCCTGGATCGACAGCGTGGCCGATGCCTGGAAGGCCGCCAACCTGCCGCTGGAACCCTACCCGGCCGGCCAGTGGGGCCCGGACAACGCCACCGACTTCCTGCCGCAGGGTGTTGACGCCCCGGACAGCGGAGCATCGGCATGAGTGTCGGCAGCCAGCCCGTGCTGGTCGCCGACATCGGCGGCACCAACGCCCGCTTCGCCCTCGCCGACACCTCGCTGGACGCGCCCCTGCAGAAGGACAGCATCCGCGAGTACGCGGTGGCCGAGTTCCCTTCGCTGGGTGATGCCGCGCGCCACTACCTGGAACAGGCCGGCGCCACCGCGCGCCGCGGCGTGTTCGCGGTGGCCGGCCGCGTGGACGGCGACGAAGCACGCATCACCAACCATCCGTGGGTGATCTCGCGCAGCCGCACCGCGGCCATGCTCGGCTTCGACGAACTGCACCTGATCAACGACTTCGCCGCGCAGGCGATGGCCGTGGCCCTGCTGCAGCCGCATGACGTGATCCAGATCGGCGGCGCGCACTGGACCCCGGCCGCACCGGGCGAGTCGCGCAACTACGGCGTGATCGGTCCGGGCACCGGCCTCGGTGTCGGCGGCCTGATCGTGCGCCACGGCCGCAGCTATCCGCTGGAAACCGAAGGCGGCCACGTCAGCTTCCCGCCGGGCACGCCGGAGGAGATCCGCATCCTGGAGATCCTGTCCGAGCAGTTCGGCCGCGTCTCCAACGAACGCCTGATCTGCGGCCCCGGCCTGGTCAACATCCATCGCGCCGTGTGCGAGATGGCCGGTTTCGATCCGGGCCAGCTGCAGCCGGCCGACGTCACCGCGCGTGCCGCGCTGGGTGACCCGCAGGCGATGCGCACGGTGGACGTGTTCTGCGCCGTGTTCGGTGCCATCGCCGGTGACCTGGTGCTGGTGCAGGGCGCCTGGGACGGCGTGTTCCTGACCGGTGGCCTGGTGCCGAAGATGCTCGATTCGTTGCAGCATTCCGGCTTCCGCCAGCGCTTCGAACACAAGGGCCGGTTCTCTTCGATCATGGCGCGGGTGCCGTCGCTGGCGATCATGCACCCCTGCCCCGGGCTGCTGGGCGCCGCCGCCTATGCCGCCGACGCCGAACGTGACGCTACAGGAGTTGCCGCATGAGCCCGACCTTCCACGACGACCGCATCGACTTCATCAGCCACGGCGATGCCGATGGCTGGATCGAAGCCGTGGCCGCCGAAATGGCCCAGGCGATCAACCACGACATCAACGAAGTGGGCCGCGCCCGCATCCTGCTGTCCGGTGGCACCACCCCGGCGCCGGTGTACCAGGCGCTGGCCGAGCTGGACGTGCTCTGGGACCGGGTGGAAGTGAGCCTGGCCGATGAGCGCTGGCTGTCGCCGCAGGATCGCGACAGCAATGCCTGGCTGGTGCGCGAGCATCTGCTCAAGCGCGCCGAAGGTGCCCACTTCGATCCGCTGGTGCGCATCGGCAAGCCGCTGCCCGAATGCGTGTACACCGCCAACCTGCAGGCCCAGCACAGCCAGGCGCCGAGCGTCGTGGCGCTGGGCATGGGCAACGACGGCCACACCGCCTCGCTGTTCCCGGGCTCGAAGGATCTGGCCCGTGCCCTGGAAAGCACCCTGCCCTACGCCGCGCTGGATGCCACCGGCTGCCCCGGCGCCAACCAGTGGCCGCTGCGCATCACCCTGACCCCGCGTGGCCTGGGCCAGTGCCGCCAGCGCCTGCTGCTGCTGCGCGGCAAGCAGAAGCTGCAGGTGCTGCGCCAGGCGCTGGACAGCAACGATGCGCAGCTGTACCCGATCCTCAATGCAATCAACCTGGACGGCGCGCGCCTGCGCGTGCACTGGGCTGATTGACGTCGGCGGCGGCGCCCGCCGCCGCTTGCCTCTCGCCACCTTGAACGCTGGTAGCCAATGAGCCTCCATCCGCAACTGCAAGCCATCACCGATCGCGTCATCCGCCGCAGCGCCGCGTCGCGCGCCGCCTACCTGGCCGCGATCGACGCCGCCCTGCGCGATGGCCCGTTCCGCAGCCGCCTGAGCTGCGGCAACCTCGCCCACGGCTTCGCCGCCTGCGGCACGACCGACAAGAGCCGCTTGCGCGGCGGCGTGACCCCGAACCTGGGCATCATCACCGCCTACAACGACATGCTGTCGGCGCACCAGCCGTTCGAGACCTACCCGGAGCAGATCCGTGAGGTCGCCCGCGAACTCGGCGCGACCGCACAGGTGGCCGGCGCGGTGCCGGCGATGTGCGACGGCGTGACCCAGGGTCGCGGCGGCATGGAACTGTCGCTGTTCTCGCGCGACGTGATCGCGCAGGCCACGGCCATCGGCCTCAGCCACGACATGTTCGACACCACCATCCACCTCGGCGTGTGCGACAAGATCGTGCCGGGCCTGCTGATCGGTGCACTGGCCTTCGGCCACCTGCCGGCGGTGTTCGTGCCGGCCGGCCCGATGACCCCGGGCATTCCGAACAAGCAGAAGGCCGAAGTACGCGAGCGCTACGCCGCCGGCGAAGCCACCCGCGAGGAACTGCTGGAAGCCGAGTCCGCCTCGTACCACGGCGTCGGCACCTGCACCTTCTACGGCACTGCCAATTCCAACCAGGTGCTGCTGGAAGCGATGGGCGTGCAGCTGCCGGGCGCGTCGTTCGTCAACCCGGATACGCCGCTGCGCGACGCGCTGACCCGCGAAGCCACCGAGCGTGCGCTGGACATCACCGCGCTGGGCGACGATTTCCGTCCGTTGGGCCGCATCATCGACGAGCGCGCGATCCTCAACGCGGTCATCGCGCTGATGGCCACCGGTGGTTCGACCAACCACACCATTCACTGGATCGCCGTGGCCCGCGCTGCCGGCATCGTGCTGACCTGGGACGACTTCGACGAGCTGTCGCAGCTGGTTCCGCTGCTGGCCCGCGTCTATCCGAACGGCGAAGCCGACGTGAACCGCTTCGCCGCGGCCGGTGGCCCGGCGTTCGTGTTCGGCGAGCTGATCAAGGCCGGCCTGATGCACGGCGATATCGTCAGCGTGGCCCGTGGTGGCATGGCCGACTACGCCCGCGAGCCGCAGCTGCGCGACGGCAAGCTGGTCTACCTGCCGGGCCTGGAACGCAGCGCCGATGAAGAAGTGGTGCGCAGCGTCGACAACCCGTTCGAAAGCCAGGGTGGCCTGCGCCTGCTGCGCGGCAACCTGGGCAAGTCGCTGATCAAGCTGTCGGCGGTGAAGCCGCAGTACCGTACCATCGAGGCACCGGCCGTGGTGGTCGATGCACCGCAGGTGTTGAACAAGCTGCACGCCGGTGGCCTGCTGCCGGAGCATTTCGTGGCGGTGGTGCGTTACCAGGGCCCGCGTGCGAACGGCATGCCGGAACTGCATTCGCTGGCGCCGCTGCTGGGCCTGCTGCAGAACCAGGGCCGGCGCGTGGCACTGGTCACCGACGGTCGCCTGTCCGGTGCCTCGGGCAAGATCCCGGCGGCGATCCACGTGACGCCGGAAGCGGCGCGCGGCGGCCCGCTGGCCAAGGTGCGCGAGGGCGACATGATCCGCCTGGACGGTGAAGCCGGCACGCTGGAAGTGCTGGTGGATGCGGCCGAGTGGGCGGCACGTTCGCTGGCGCCGAACACGGCGCCGGCGGCGCATGACCTGGGCCGCAACCTGTTCGCGATCAATCGTCGCGTGGTGGGGCCGGCGGACCAGGGGGCGATTTCGATTTCGTGCGGGCCGGCGGCGGCGGATGGTGGGCCGTGGGATTACGATTCGGAATATGAGCTGGGGCATGATGCCGCGGCTGCGGCGGCGCCGCATGAGGCGAAGGACGCCTGAGTTGTTGAAGAGCGCTGCGGGTTTGTTGCGGCGGTTGGTGTCCTGGGGCGGCGGAGGTCAGGCCGTCGCCAGGACCGCAGGCGCCATG
>DOKO01000103.1:911-5002 GCA_003510825.1 Stenotrophomonas sp. | reverse complement strand
CCAACGGTCGACTCTACCGGGTAGGTTTTCCCGCGGCCCCGACGGGTAGAGTCAGCCGTCAGCGGTAGACCACGTAGCGCATCAGCAGGAACGACACCCCGGCCAGCGCCGCTTCCACCAGTGGCTTGGCCAGCCAGGCGTACTGCAGGCCCAGGGCATGGTGGGCGGCGGACACCAGCAGTGTGCTGGCAACCGTCAGCAGCAGCCACAGTGGCAGGAAGCGGGCGAAGCGCCGCCAGCCCAGCCGCTGCCGGCCCTGCGCATCGGCGAAGGTGATCCGCCCGTTCAACCAGAAGCCCAGCAGCATGCCGGCCACGCGCCCGGCGATGTTGCCCGGGGCCACCGGCACGCCCGCCGCCGTGAGGGCGACAAACACCAGCCAGTCCAGCAGCAGCTGCAGCAGGCCGATGACAATGTAGGCGCTTCCCTGGCGGAGCAGGCTCATGGCGGCAATCGAAGCGGGCAGGCCGCCATGTTAACGGCCGACGCTCTAGAATCACCGGCAACGAACCACGGACCGCTGCCCCATGACCCAAGCCCTGCACGTCATCATCCTCGCCGCCGGCGCTGGCAAGCGCATGAAATCCGTGTTGCCGAAGGTGCTGCAGCCGATCGCCGGCCAGCCGATGCTGGCCCATGTGATCGCCGCGGCACGCGAACTGCAGCCGGCCGCCATCCATGTGGTGTACGGGCATGGCGGTGAAGCCGTGCGGCAGCGCTTCGCCGACCAGACCGACCTGTTGTGGGCCGAACAGGCGCAGCAGCTGGGTACCGGCCATGCGGTGGCGCAGGCGATGCCGGAAGTGCCGGATGCGGCGCAGGTGCTGGTGCTGTACGGCGACGTGCCGCTGATCCGCGCGGACACCCTGCGCCACCTGCTGGCGCAGCCGGGTCGCCTTGCGGTGCTGGTGGCCGAGGTCGACGACCCGACCGGCTACGGCCGCGTGCTGCGCGATGCTGAAGGCCGGGTCGGCTCGATCGTCGAGCAGAAGGACGCCAACGACGACCAGCTGCGGGTGCGCACCATCAATACCGGCATCATCGCCGCCGAATCGACCGCGCTGCGCCGCTGGCTGTCGCAGCTCTCCAACAGCAACGCGCAGGGCGAGTACTACCTGACCGATGTGTTTGCCTTTGCCGCGCACGAGTACACCCCGGCCGAGATGGCCCTGGTGTCCGACGCTCAGGAAGCAGAAGGCGCGAATGATCCCTGGCAGTTGTCGCAGCTGGAGCGTGCATGGCAGCGCCGCGCGGTGCGCGCCCTGTGCACCCAGGGCGCGCGCGTGCTGGATCCGGCGCGACTGGATATCCGCGGCGAGGTCACGGTCGGCAGCGACGTGCTGATCGATGTCGATGTGATCTTGGAAGGCAGGGTGGAGCTGGCCGACGGGGTGACCGTGGGGCCGTTCACCCGCTTGAAGGATGTGCGCCTGGGGCCGGGAACCGAAGTGCGCGCGCACTGTGACCTGGAAGGCGTCGTGTCCGAAGGTGCCGCGCAGATCGGTCCGTTCGCGCGCCTGCGCCCGGGCACCGTGCTGGCCGACGGCGTGCACGTGGGCAACTTCGTGGAAACCAAGAAGGTCACCCTGGGCGTGGGCAGCAAGGCCAACCACCTGACCTACCTGGGCGATGCGGTGATCGGCAGCAAGGTCAACATCGGCGCCGGCACCATCACCTGCAACTACGACGGGGTGAACAAGTCGACCACGACCATCGGCGACAAGGCCTTCATCGGTTCCAACAGCGCGCTGGTGGCGCCGGTGACGATCGGCGAAGGCGCGACCATCGCGGCGGGCTCGGTCATCACCCGTGATGCGCCGGACGGCAAGCTGACCCTGGCCCGTGCGCGGCAGGAGACGATCGACGGTTGGAAGCGGCCGGTGAAGAAGGGTTGAGGAGAGGCCGCCGGGCATGGCCCGGCGCTACCCGGAACCGCATCCAGGCATGGCGTGGATGCGGCCGACCGGTCAACCCACCGGCAGCAGGATCGATACGCACAAGCCGCCATCGCCGCGGTTCTGCAGCGAAACCCTGCCGCCGTGCGCCTCGACGATCTCGCGGGTCAGTGCCAGGCCCAGGCCGGTGCCGTTGCGCTTGGTTGAGTAGAACGGCATCAGCGCGTTCTGCAGCACCTGCTCATTCATGCCCTTGCCGCGGTCCAGCACGTCCAGGCGCAGCCACTGCGGCAGCCGCGTCAGCTGCACCTGCACGTCGTCGTTGGGCGGCTCCGCTTCGGCACAGGCCTCGTGCGCGTTCTTCAGCAGGTTCAGCAGTGCCTGGCCGAACTGGGCGATGTCGATGCGGCTGCTCAGCGTCTCGTCCGGCTCGCGGTCCATGCCGAAGGGAATCTGCTGGCGCAGGCTGGACAGGAACGGCGCCCAGTGCACGGTCTGCAGCTGCGGCTGCGGCAGCTTGGCGAAGCGCGCATAGCCGCGGATGAAGCCTTCCAGATGGCGTGCGCGGTCTTCGATGGTGCTGAAGATTTCCGGCAGGCGATCGAAGCGTTCGCGCTTGACCAGTTCACCGCCGGAATGGGCCAGCGAGGCGATCGGTGCCAGCGAATTGTTCAGTTCGTGACTGATCACCCGGATCACCTTCTTCCAGGTCTGCACTTCCTGGCGGCGCAGTTCGGCGGTCAGCTGGCGCACCAGCAGCAGATCGTGCGGGCGGCCGTTCAGATGGAACGCGCGCCGCGACAGATGGTAGACCTGCTCGTCGTCCTCATCGGGCTCGACGCCCTCCTCGACCTCCGCGCGCACCGCGAACAGGCTGTCACCGCCGCGTGCGATGGCATCGCGCAGTTCCACTGGCAGCTGTTCGAGCACCTCTTCCATGCGCTGGCCTTCCAGCTTCCAGCCACCGTGCAGCAGCTTGCGTGCGGCCAGGTTGGAGAACACCACGCGGGAAATACCATCGCCACCGGCCGCGATCAGCAGCATCGCCACCGGCGTGTTCTGCACCATGGTGTCCAGCAGCAGTTCGCGCTGTACCAGGCCCTGGCGCTGCTCGCGCAGCACGTCGCCCAGTTCGCGGTGTGCGTCCACCAGGTCGCCCAGTTCGTCGTTGCCCGGCCAGTACACGCCGAAGTTGAACTCACCATCGCGATAGCTGCTGGTGGTGCCGGCCAGTGCGCGCATCAGCGAGCGCACCGGTGCGGTGGCGCGGCGCAGCGACCACCACATCAGCGACAGCAGCACGACCGAGGAGATCCCCGTCACCCACCAGCCGTGGTTCATCCAGTAGGCCAGCAGCCACGGCAGCGCGGCGGCCAGCGCCAGCACCGGCAGCAGGCGCAGGAACAGGAGGAAAGTGAAGGAGCGCCGTTTCATTCGCGCGGAATGCCGTGGCGGTCCATGCGCCGGTACAGCGCCTGGCGGCTCAGGCCGAGCTCGGCCGCGGCCTGGGCGATGACGCCGTGGTTGCGGGCCAGCACGTCCTCGATGCGTGCACGATCGGGATCGTTGCCCGCGCTTGGCGTCGGGCGCGGCGCGGCCGCTGCACGCGGCAGGTTGAGGTCGGCCACCTCGATGCGGTTGCCGCTGGCCAGCAGCTCGGCGCGCTGGATCACGTTGCGCAGCTCGCGCACGTTGCCCGGCCACGGGTGCCGCTGCAGTGCGGTGGCAGCAGCGGTGGACAGCGGCTTGCCGGCGCTGAGGAAGCGCTCGGCCAGCGGCACGATGTCGCCCGGTCGCTCCGCCAGCGGCGGCAGCACCAGCTCCACCGTATTGAGGCGGTAGTAAAGGTCTTCGCGGAAGCTGCCGTCGCGGATCATCGCCGGCAGGTCGGCGTTGGTGGCGCTGACCACGCGGACCTTGACCTGGCGCTCGCGGTTGGAGCCCAGGCGCTCGAAGCGGCCGGTTTCCAGCACGCGCAGCAGTTTCATCTGCCCGCCCAGCGACAGGTTGCCGATCTCGTCCAGGAACAGCGTGCCGCCGTCGGCGGCTTCGAACTTGCCCTCGCGCGCCTTGTTGGCGCCGGTGTAGGCACCGGCTTCGGCGCCGAACAGTTCGGCCTCGATCAGTTCGGAGGGCAGGGCACCGCAGTTGACCGCCACGAACGGGCCCTTGGCCACCAGCGAATTGGCCTGGATG
>DOKO01000103.1:488-730 GCA_003510825.1 Stenotrophomonas sp. | reverse complement strand
GCGAATTGGCCTGGATGATCTGCGCGATCTTTTCCTTGCCGGCGCCATTGGGGCCGGTGATCAGTACCGGCAGTTCCGAACGCGCGACCTGGCAGGCCAGGGCGATGACCCGTTCGCTGGCGGGATCGGCGAACACCGCGCCGCACAGCTCGTACTTCTGTTCCAGCGCGTTGCGCTGGCGTTCCTCGCGGGCGCGACGCTGGTCCAGCTCGCGACGCGCTTCGGACAGTTCCAGCAGGTTG
>DOKO01000103.1:0-124 GCA_003510825.1 Stenotrophomonas sp. | reverse complement strand
GCTCAGGTGCGTCCAGGCGGTGAGCAGGATGACCGGCAGGTCGGGACGGCGCGCGCGGATCTGCGCGAACAGGGCCTCGCCTTCTTCGCCCGAGGTGGTGTCCTCGGTGAAGTTCATGTCCTGG
>DOKO01000044.1 GCA_003510825.1 Stenotrophomonas sp. | reverse complement strand
GTCGGATCCCCGCAGGGGCTCCGACCCCCACCCCAGGTGCCCTCGGCCGGGACCGTATGCCAACCAAGGTTGGCATCTACCAGAGCCAGAGCGGCGTTACTTGCCGATGCAGAAGCTGGAGAAGATCCTGCCCAGCAGGTCATCCGCACTCATCTGCCCGGTGATCTCGCCCAGCGCGTCGTGCGCCAGCCGCAGTTCCTCGGCGGCCAGTTCCAGGTGTTCATGCACCAGCTCGCCATCGGCGCGGTGCGCATGCTCCTGCGCGCGTTCGATCGCATCCACGTGGCGGGTGCGCGCGGAGAACTCGCCGTCCACCTGCTCGCCTGCCCCGGCCGAGGCAATCGAACGCAGGCGCGTGTGCAGGTCCTCCAGGCCGGCACCGGTGGTGGCCGAGACGAACACGCGGTCCGGATCGTCCAGTGCCGGCAACGCGTCCAGCAGGTCCGACTTGTTGTGGATGTAGACCTTGTGCGGCACGGCGGCCACGGCTTCGCCCAGCGCGGCTTCGCCGGCGGCCGGGTCGCGCGCGTCCAGCACGATCAGCGCCAGGTCGGTGCGCTCGATTTCCACGTGGGCGCGGCGCATGCCTTCGCGTTCGATGGCATCACCGCCGTCGCGCAGGCCGGCGGTGTCGACCAGGGTCAGCTCCAGCCCATCCAGGCGGATGGTTTCGCGCAGCGTGTCGCGCGTAGTGCCGGCGATGTCGGTGACGATGGCGCGCTCGCTGCCGGCCAGGGCGTTCAGCAGTGAGCTCTTGCCAGCATTCGGCGGGCCGATCAGCACCGCGTGCAGGCCATCGCGCAGACGACGGCCGCGCTCGGCATCACGACGCAGCAGGGCAAGATCAGCGCGCGCCTGTTCCAGCCCGCGCCGCACCTGCGCGCCGCCCAGGGTATCCAGCGGTTCGTCGGCGAAGTCGATGGCGGCTTCCACGTGGATGCGCAGCAGCACCAGCTGTTCGACCACCGCTTCGATACGGCGCGAGAACACGCCATCCAGTGAGCGACGTGCCGCGCGCGCGGCGCGGTTGTCGCCCGCGGCGATCAGGTCGGCGATGGCCTCGGCCTGGGCCAGGTCGAGCTTGCCGTTGAGGAAGGCCCGTTCACTGAATTCACCCGGCCGCGCCTGGCGCGCGCCGAGCGCGATGCAGCGCGCGACCAGCTGCTGCAGCAGCACGGGGCTGCCGTGGCCCTGCAGTTCCACCACTTCTTCGCCGGTGAAGCTGTTCGGTGCCGGGAACCACAGCACGATGCCGTCGTCGATCACGTCACCGTCGGCATCGCGCAGTCGCGCGTAGTGCGCGTGGCGCGGGCGCAGGGTGGGCGCGCCCAGCGCGTTGGCAATCGCCGCCGCACGCGGGCCGGACAGGCGCAGCAGGCCAACACCGCCCGCGCCGGGGGCACTGGCGATGGCGACGATGGTGTCGGTGCGGGTCACATCGTTCATGGCTCAGAGCTTCTCCAGCTGCGCGCGCGCCTGCGCGGCACCGCTGCCCTGCGGCTGCAGGGCGAGGTAGGTGGTGTAGGCCTGCTTCGCCTTGGCCTTGTCGCCGGCGTTGAAGTAAGCGTCGCCCAGGTTGAGGTGGGCCACCGCGCGCGACGGGTCGATCTTCAGGGTGTTTTCCAGCCAGCGCGCGGCTTCGGCGTAGCGCTGCTGGCGGTAGTAGACGAAGCCGAGGTTGTTGGCCGCCTGGGCAAAATCAGGCCGCAGCTTCAATGCTTCGGTGAACTGCGCGACGGCTTCGTCGTACTGCTTCTCGCGGTACAGCTGCAGGCCACGGTCATTGGCCTGCTGCGCGCGCTGGCGGTCCGAGGCCGGGCCGGCGGTGGGCACCACCAGCTTGGCCTTGCCGCCCTGCAGGTCGGCCACGGTCACCGGCGCCTGCGCGCCCTTGGCATCCTGCGCGGCGTCGACCTTGTTGTTCAGCGCGATCGCATCCGGGGTCAGCTGGCGCGTATCGGCGTTGAGGTACTCCTGGCTGTCGGGCACCTGGAACACGAACTCGCCGCCCTGCGAACCGGGCAGGCTGCCGAAGGCCGGCGTCTGGTGCGAGACGGCCGACACTGCCGGCGCCACGTAGGCGGCCAGCTCGGTACCGGTGATCAGGCCGTCGCCATTGAGGTCGCCCTTGCCGGCCAGCGCCTGCAGCAGCACCCAGGTGAACACCGAATGGCCATTCGGGCCGGCGTCGGCCACCTGCTGGTCGGCACCGCCGGCGGTCAGCATCTGTCGCGCGCTGCGGCGTGCGTTCTCGCGCAGGAACGACGACGAGGACGGACCACCGCGGGTCAGGCCCAGGCCGCTGTAGCAGGCATCCATCACGAACATCACGTGCTTGGCCTGCATGCTTTCGGCGATGTTCTGGATGTCGGTCATCGCGATGGCGTCGGTGGCGAATTCCTTCGGGTCCGAATCCACCGGGATGATATAGCCGAGGTCGCGGCCTGAAGCGAGCTGGCGGGTGGCGCCATGGCCGGCGAAGAACACGAACACGCGGTCGTTCTTTCCGGTGCGGTCGTCGGCCAGGCGGTCGTGGAAGGCGGCCAGGATGTTGTTGCGGGTGGCCTGCTCGTTCTTCAGCACGATCACCTGCGAGGACGGGAAACCGAACTGCCCGGTCAGCGTGTCGGCCACCGCCTGCGCATCATGGCTGGCGTATTCCAGCTTCGGCCACTTGGCGTAGTTGTCGATGCCGACCACGATCGCCCACGACTTCTCGTAGCCGGTAGTGACGGTGGCATCGCTGCTGGCGCCCTTGCGTGCACGGGCGACGGTGAACTCGCGGCCGTTCCAACCGGCGAACTGGTAACCGTCGGCAATCAGCCGATCGAGGATCTGCGGCAGCGCCTTCACCGCGCGGTCGTGGATGTCATGGAACAGGATGATGCCGCGCTGTTCCTTGTTCACCTGGCCGAGCACGCGCTGCACGATCGATTCCGGCACCGGGTCGGCCCAGTCCATCGAGTCGATGTTCCACATGATCGACTTCAGGCCGGCTTCGTTCAGCAGCTGCAGGCCTTCGGCATTGCGTGCGCCATAGGGGAAGCGGAACAGCGGCGCGCGCTTGCTGTCGACATCCTTCAGCAGGGTGTCGGTGTCCAGCACCTGCTGGCGCAGCGCATCGCCGGTGGTGCGCGACAGCTGGGCGTGGGTCAGGCTGTGGTTGCCCACCGCATAGCCCTCTTCCATCAGGTTGCGGCTGATCTTGGCCATCGGGCCCAGGCTGACCTTGCCATCGGCCTCGACCTTGCCCAGGTTGCGGCCCACTTCGAAGAACACGCCCGGCACGTCATAACGCTTGAGGATGGCCACCACTTCATCGGTATAGGCCTTGTGTGGGCCATCGTCGAAGGTCAGCACCACGGTCTTGGCCGGCAGGTCGCGGCCGAAGATCTCGCGGTCGCTGTCCTTCATCGACATCGGGTACGGCTCGATCACCCCGTAGTCGCGCAGGATCGCCTCGCGGCTGTAGTCCTTGTGCAGGTGGGCGATGTAGTCCTCCCACTTCTCGCGCTTCAGGTCGATGGCACGGGTGCGCTCGAAGCGGCTGAAGATGCGGGTCAGTTCCTGGTTGTAGTTGCGCTCGATCTCGTCCAGCGCGTCCAGGTCTTCGCCGATGCGCTGGTGCAGCTTCACTGCCGGCAGCGAGGAATCCGCGCCGACACGTTCGTGCAGGTCGCGCAGCACTTCGCGGAAGGCCAGGCGATCGGCATCGAACAGTTCCGGGGCCGATTCGATGTAGTCCAGCACGGTGCCCAGCGTGGCGAAGCGCTGCGGGCTGCCGCCACGCAGCAGGCTGTCGAACTGCGCGGCGATGGCGGTGCGCTGTTCCAGGCCATCGTGGAACAGCTGCTGGCCGATGCGGGTGGAGGTACCGCGGTCGGCGGCACTCTGCTGCTCTTCGTCGGCCAGCAGCACGATGATGCGGCGGTAGCCATCGAGCTGCTTCTGCAACGCGGCGAGCAGCGGTGCGGCGGCCGGATCGGCGGCGGCAGCGGCCTGTGCGCTGGGCTGGGTGACGGCGGCGGCGACGGGCGCCTTGCCCTCCTTGTCGCCGCAGCCGGCAACGGCCAGGGTCAACAGCAGCGAGGGCAGGAACAGGCGGAACGACGACGCACGCGGCATGGCAGGCTCGATGGATGGGGACACGGTGTGCGGGCGATTCTAACCCCGCATGCGAAAAGCCCGCCTTGCGGCGGGCTTTTGCGGGTCGGTCAGGTTATTTCTTCTTGACCGGGGCCGGTGCGGTGGTCGCCGGCAGCGGCTCGCCGCCGTGGCGCTTGGTCATCCACCACTGCTGCAGCAGGCCCAGGCCGCCGTTGACCACCCAGTACAGGACCAGGCCGGACGGCATGAAGGCCATCATGAAGCCGAAGACCAGCGGCATGAACTGCATCATCTTCTGCTGCATCGGGTCCATGCCCGGTGCCGGGGTCAGCTTCTGCGTGGCCCACATCACCGCCATGTTGATGACCGGCAGGATGAAGTACGGGTCGCGCGCGGTCAGATCCTGGATCCAGCCCAGCCACGGCGCCTGGCGCAGTTCGACCGACTCGACCAGCACCCAGTACAGGGCGAAGAAGATCGGCATCTGGATGAGGATCGGCAGGCAGCCGCCCATCGGATTGATCTTTTCCTTCTTGTACAGCTCCATCATCGCGGTCTGGAACTTCTGGCGGTCATCGCCATAGCGTTCCTTCAGCTGCGCGATGCGCGGCTGGAAGCGACGCATCTTCGCACCGCTCTTGTACTGCACGGCCGACAGCGGGTAGAGCACCAGCTTCAGCAGCACGACCAGGCCGACGATGGCCCAGCCCCAGTTGCCGACCAGCTTGTGCACCTGGTTCAGCACCCAGAACAGGCCCTGGCCGATCACCGCCATCATCGAGAAGCGGCTGTAGTCGACCACGCGGTCCAGGCCCGGCACGTCTTCCTTGGCAATCTGGTTGACCAGCTTCGGGCCGACCCACAGTCGGGCTTCGGTGCTGGTGGACTGGCCCGGGGCCACGGTGAAGGCCGGGCCGCGCGCTTCGATCAGGTCACGACCGGCCACCTGCGACAGCACGTAGTGGGCGGTCTGGTCCTTCTGCGGGATCCAGGCGGTGAAGAAGTGGTGCTGCAGCATCGCCAGCCAGCCGCCGGTGATGTTCTGGTTCAGTGCGCCATCGTCGAGGTAATCCTTGAACGCACGACGCTGGTACTTCTTGTCGTTGTCGTACCAGGTGGCACCGTTGAAGCTGAACGAGTCCGGGTTGGTCATGTTCCGCGACAGGATGGTCGGGGTACGGTCCAGGGTGCGGTAGACGTAGCCGTTCCACGGGGCGGTGCCGGTGTTGCTGACCTCGTCCTTGAAGCGCACGGCGTACTCGTTGCGCGAGACGGTCAGGGTGCGCTTGATGGTCACGCCGTTGTCGGCGGTCCACACGAACGGGATCTGCAGTTCGTTCTGGCCGTCGGCCAGCACGAAGTCGCGGACGTCACCGACCAGCTTGAAGCCATCGGCGCCCGGCACCGGGGTGTTCTTGTCTTCGCTGGCCCAGCCGCTGATCGCGCTGTAGGGATGCGCGGGGTCTTCGGTCAGCAGGCGCACCGGGGCGCTGCCTTCTTCCTTGGACTGCGGGAACTGCAGCAGCTCGGCGTCGAGCACGCGGCCGCCGTCCACCACCAGGCGCAGCACGTCGGTGGTGATGGTCACGCGCTGGGCGGCCGGGGTGGCACTGGCCTGGGCCTGCTGCGCCGCGGCCTGGCCCGGGGCACCGGGGACCTGCGCGCTGGGGATGCTGCCCGGGGCCGCACCTGGAACACTCTGTGCGGCGGCCTGGGCCGAGGTGGTGGTCGGGGCCGGGGTCGGCGCGGCCTTTTCACGGCCCCACTCCATCCACAGGAACACGGCCACCATCAGCCAGGCAAAAATAAGGAATACGCGGGTCTGGTTCATCAGCGGACAGGCTCGGCGGGGCCGGGACGCGATGCCGGCTCGATCAAAGAGGGAGGTGCGATGCCATCTGGCGGCGGCATTGTGCCGTCCACGCCCGGCGCGGGCAATGCACGCAGGCGCCGCAGCAGGCGCAGAAAGGCCTGGCGGATGTCGTCGTTGCTGGCAGAACGCGCAGCACTACGAGCCACGACGACGAAGTCGCCTGGCTGGATATCGGTTCGTGTCTGACGCAAGATGTCGCGCAGGACGCGCTTGATCCGGTTACGCCCGACGGCGTTCGGATCAACCTTGCGGGAAACCGCCAGACCCAGCCTGGCCGGCCGGTCAGCCGGCAGCCAGTGCAGGGTCATCAGCGGATCGGACACACGGCGGGCGCCGTTGAAGACCGTTGAATATTCGGCACGCGTGCGAACCCGCGCAGAGCGAGGGAATCGCTTGCGCGGGTCTGCAGTATTCACTGTCGAAGGGATTGCGTCTGCCGCGATGTGCGGCATGGCAATCAGGCGCTCAGGACTTTGCGGCCCTTGGCGCGGCGACGCGACAGGATCTTGCGGCCGTCAGCGGTCTTCATACGGGCACGGAAGCCGTGGTCGCGCTTACGCTTGAGGTTGCTGGGCTGGTAGGTGCGCTTGGTGGCCATGTGGGCCTCTCGTATGAATGGGACGGGAAAGAACCGGAAATTCTAGAGAGGTCTCCCCCCCTACGTCAACCCCTTGTGACTACGCCAATTCACCGGGCTGTGCAATAGCTGTGGATCTTTTTGTGAATAAGTGGGGGACAAGCATTCCGAAGCCGGGCGCTCGGTGGTAGTCTGAGCCATCCATTTCCCCCCTTTCAGGCCTGTGTTTGGGCGCGTTGTCGCGCCTGTGCACAGGCCACCGGACGATTATTGCCGATGGATGCCTGGTCCCGAAGTCTCGAACGCCTCGAAGCGGAGTTCCCGCCGGAAGACGTTCACACCTGGTTGAAGCCGCTGCAGGCCGATCTGCGCGCGGACAGCCTGGTGCTGTATGCCCCGAACGCCTTCATCGTCGACCAGGTGCGCGAGCTGTACCTGGCCCGGATCCGCGAGCTGCTGACGCACTTCGCGGGTTTCGGCGACGTTTTTCTTGAAATCGGCTCGCGCCCGCGGCCCTCGGAGGCGCAGAACGCGCCGGTTTCGAGCGCGGCGACGGCGGTGGCAGCCGAACCGCAGGTGCCGTTCGCCGGCAACCTGGACAACCACTACACCTTCGCCAACTTCGTCGAAGGCCGCAGCAACCAGCTGGGCCTGGCCGCTGCCTTCCAGGCGGCGCAGAAGCCGGGCGACCGCGCGCACAATCCGCTGCTGCTGTACGGAGGCACCGGCCTGGGCAAGACCCACCTGATGTTCGCCGCCGGCAACGCCATGCGTCAGGCCAACCCGGGTGCGAAGGTGCTGTACCTGCGTTCGGAACAGTTCTTCAGCGCGATGATCCGGGCCCTGCAGGAAAAGACCATGGATCAGTTCAAGCGCCAGTTCCAGCAGGTGGACGCGCTGCTGATCGATGACATCCAGTTCTTCGCCGGCAAGGACCGCACCCAGGAAGAGTTCTTCCACACCTTCAACGCGCTGTTCGATGGCAAGCAGCAGATCATCCTGACCTGCGACCGGTACCCGCGCGAAGTCGAGGGCCTGGAAGCGCGGCTGAAGTCGCGGCTTGCCTGGGGCCTGTCGGTCGCGATCGAACCGCCGGACTTCGAGACCCGCGCCGCGATCGTGCTGGCCAAGGCCCGCGAACGCGGTGCCGAGATTCCCGATGATGTTGCGTTCCTGATCGCCAAGAAGATGCGCTCCAACGTGCGCGACCTCGAAGGCGCGCTCAATACCCTGACCGCCCGCGCCAATTTCACCGGCCGCGCGATCACCACTGAATTCGCCCAGGAAACCCTGCGCGACCTGCTGCGCGCCCAGCAGCAGGCGATCAGCATTCCCAACATCCAGAAAACCGTTGCCGACTACTACGGCCTGCAGATCAAGGATCTGCTGTCCAAGCGCCGGACCCGTTCGCTGGCCCGCCCGCGCCAGGTCGCCATGGCCCTGACCAAGGAGCTGACCGAGCACAGCCTGCCCGAGATCGGCGATGCCTTTGCCGGTCGCGATCACACCACGGTGCTGCATGCGTGCCGCCAGATCCGGACCCTGATGGAAACCGACGGCAAGCTCCGCGAGGACTGGGACAAGCTGATCCGGAAGCTGAGCGAATGATGCACGGACGCTGATGAGGCGTCATCGCACAAAACGGTGCAGAATCCGGTAGCAAGCGCGGGATGAGTTGTGGATAAAAAGGGCGTCTGAAAACGCGTCGAATTTATCCACAGCTTTCCCCACCCCCTGGGGGGCGGTAATGCAGAGGGTTTCGTGGCTAGAAACTCTTTTGATTACAAAGACTTAGCATTGTTTTCCAGCGATTCTGTCTCTACCAGCACCACCAAGCTTTTGATTTATTCCACATTTTTTTAAAGCATAGGGGCACGGAACCACATGCGTTTCACACTGCAGCGCGAAGCCTTTCTCAAGCCGTTGGCACA